>JACZIY010000597.1 GCA_014860845.1 Anaerolineaceae bacterium | reverse complement strand
TCGTGAATGTTTTCAAAAGATCTTCTATAAAAAAAACGCAATTCAGTTTCATCGTTGGCTTCATTTAAACCGATCGATCCCGTTCCCCAACGTGGTTTGATGATTAAAGGAAATTGTATTTTTCCTAAACCCAAAGCTTTCAAAGTTTCATTAAGGTTTATAAAAGTTCTTGGAGTTTTAATACCTATATTCTCTAAAAATTGAATGGTTTTTAACTTATCCAAACAAATTTCCACAATTGTTGGAGAAGATACAATAACTGAAATTCCCACTTTTTTAAATTTGTCTATTTCTGACGCCAAAATAGGTAGTTCCAAGTCAAATAATGGGATAATCGATTCAATTTTATTTTCTTGACAAATATTTATCAATACATCGACGTAATTCGGATCGTAAATTGATGGTACTACAAAACCTTTTTCAGCAACAATCATTGCAGTTGAATGTTCACTGCTATTTGCTGCAAAAACAGTTCCTTTTCCAGAGAGAGCTTGTTGGAAATAATCGACTAAGTAATTTCTTCTTCCAGCACAAGTTAATAAGATATTCATGGAAAATTACCCCACTAATTTGTTATTATCACAAAAAATATCAGAACTTAATAAATTCAAAAGTCCACCTGTATGCCAAAATAATACTTTGCTTCCAGCTGGAATCTCACAATTATTAACCATCAAATTCAGACCTAGTAATGCTTTTCCTGAATAAGTAGGATCAAAAAAATAGCCTGTTTTTGCTGCTTGGTCAATCAATGAAAATAACTCTTGATTATATTGCTCATAACCTCCCAGTATCCAATCATCTCTAAAAAATACGCGAACATTTTTTGAGTATGCTGAATTTGCATTGAGAAATTCATCGATACAGTCCAGGATTATTTTTGTACCTCGCCCTGATTCACGTGATATGGACACTCCAATTACTTTTGTTGGTAAATCAGAATAGCCTATTGATAGACCTGCCTGGGTTGAACCAGTTCCAGAGGCAATAACCAAATAATCTGGTATCCAATTACCACATTGAGTTCTCGCCTCCGAAGCAGCTTCGACGAAAGCCATTGTCCCTTGAAGATTATGTCCACCACCCCAGATGTATAACGGTTTATGACCTTTATTAGTCCAGAGTTCAATTGCCCGATCCATTCGATTTGATAATTGATCTTTTGTGCAATATTCAATACTTGCCCCACTCATCTTCATCAATAGAATATTTCCACTATTCGAATATTCAGTGTTCAGGTCAAGTACGATAACAAGGTGGCATTTCAGACCCAGATTTGCTGCAATTATTGCGGTAGCTCGTGCATGGTTGGATTGAGGACCACCATTAGTTACCAGAACATCATAACCTTGTTTAATTGCCTCTTTGACAATATACCCTATCTTTCTGGCTTTTATTCCACCTCCTACGAAAGGATAAAGGTCATCCCTTTTAATTTTTAAATCAATATTCAAGCCGAACATTGAAGAAAGTCGGTCAGCTGATTCAATTGGTGTAATTTGTGGGGAGAGTTTGTCATAATTTTCAACTAAATTGATTTCCATTTTTACTTTTGTCTCTGACGAGCCTGTTATTCTGAATCCATTAATGGCATAAACATGCTGTGCTAATAAATTATTTTTTTCTACAGTAAGCCAAAGGCGGTGCATATTTCTTTCTCTGGATAAAGCTATTGCTCTAGAAATGATTGTTTTTCCAATACCAAGACCTTGGTATTTTGGTAATACAGAGACGAAGGGAATGTGAGAAATTCCTGATTCGTGGTCATTGGCATATAAAACAATTATTCCGATAATTTTGCTATCAGTTATAACATAACCAATATCAGCAAATTCAATTAATTTATGAGCATAATCACCAATATTAATTCTATTTCTAAGTGGATCAGGCAATAAATCACCAAATATCTGTAACAAACCAACTAATTGTTGATGGAAAACAAAGTATGAGGAACTCCAAAGAAATTCAATTTTATTAATTACTGAAAAATATTCCTTATCTTCCTGTTTTTTCATAATTAAACCTGTTCAAGAATAAAATAATTTTTGTAATTTCTTTTACATTTTTCAATATTAATTCGCTATAGAGAGGCAAACATAAGATCCTTCTGGCAATGTCATGTGAAAATGGTGTATGTTGTTTTTTCACGTAGGGCAAATCATTTAGGG
>JACZIY010000075.1 GCA_014860845.1 Anaerolineaceae bacterium | reverse complement strand
ATTCATCTTTTATTAGGGAAAGTTGCAAAACATCAGGGTCAGCTCGATCAAGCTTTGAATCATTTTTCAAAGGCAGCCTTGTCTATTGCTGAAGGTGTCGAACCCTGGCTGGAAATTGGTGATATCTATCTTGACCAACAGGAAACTGAAAAAGCTTTGGAATCATATCGAGAAGCATATTCCCAGAATGATAAAGATTATAGAGCTTTTTACAGAACAGGCCTTTTATTACGAGATCTCAAAGATTATCAAGGTGCAGAAAAAATGCTCAAGATTGCAGCATCTCTCTCACCGAAAGATGCGAATATTCGTCGCCAATTAGCTGGTGTAATCGCTTTGAATCTGATTCACTCTTCGTAGGAGAATAAACATGGAATTTTCATACCCAAAACATGACGAAAAAATCAACCGAGGAACTGTAATTCAACTTATTGTTTCTGCCTTTCAACATAAAAAATTTGTTTTTGGACGTCAATTAGCTCAAAAATGGTTATCTTTTTACCCAGGAGATCTTACCATTCAGTATTATTTGGCTTTGTTTTATCAAAAAGAGAACCAACTAGAATTAGCATCTGATGTAACCAGAAAAATAATTGAAACTGACCCCGAATATTTATCTGCTCATGAGCTTTTTGTTACTTTGCCGATATCAGATGAAGAAAAAAATCTCTCATTAGCGTGCATCCATGTTTTAGGAGGGGTAACAAAAAATAAAAGCGCTCTACCTGCCTGGGGACCGGCTTTACGAGTTGTAAAAAAATCAATTGGCAAAGAAAAATTTGATAACGCCGGTGATCTAATGGTGAGGATTCTATCCTTAAAATTGGATAATCCAATTATCAATTTATTTCACCTTAAATCTATTTATTTCCAAAAAGATCCCAATTCCGTTCGAAATTTAGCAGAAATTTATCACAATAAATGGACAAACACCTTACTTTATAAATTGATTTTGGCTGAACAATTACTGGAAAGCGGAGAAGAAGAAGAAGCGGTCAATTTATTACACGATTGTGTTGCAAAAGATTCATCCGGTCAAATTGCGCGTAGATTATGGGGGGATCAACATGTTTTCTTGCCTTTATGGCCAGATGAACTAAGTATTCGTTTTGACTTTCAAGTTCCTGGAGAAGTTGCTTCTGATATGGGATGGAACCGGTTACCAGAAGGAAAGTTTGAAGAATCAAATTATGTTTATAGTGATCAACCGGATGGTTCAACGAAAAGTTTTTCAGGCGCACCACGCAGTAAAGCATTTATGGAGGCTGAAAAAGAATTTCAACGGATTGCCAAATCTATCAAAAAAGATTTTAGTGGAAAATTAGATGGTCGTTTTCCTGTATATGTAATCATGACTACGAAAACTGGTATGACCCAGCAATATGGTCAACAAACATATAACGTAATTAATCAATCTATGGCTCAGATCAATCAGGTTCTTCAGAAAAAATCTGGTTGGGATAGTTTGATTTTTATTCCAGATGATGCTACATCTCAACAAAAAATAAATCTTGCTCCTATTTCAGTTATTGACCCCTGGAAAATCAAGTTAGCAATTCACGATTTGGATAAGATGCTGGCTACAAGGGGTGAGAGAATTGGCGCGATGTTAATTGTTGGTGGCAATGAAGTGGTGCCTTTTCATCGCTTACCAAACCCAACAGATGATATTGATGATGAAATTTATTCAGACAATCCTTATGGAAGTCTGGATAATAACTATTTTGTCACCAATTGGCCTTTGGGCCGAGTAATTGGAGAAAAAGGTCAGGATGCTGGTCTGCTGATACAACAATTAAGACAAATTGTAAAATTCCACATGCAGCCAAAATCAGTGAACAAAGTTTGGGAAAGGATAGTCAGGTCATTTACCAATATATTTACCTACAAATATTTATCTAGTTTTGGATATTCAGCATCTGTTTGGAAAAGATCGTCAACATCCGTTTATAAAGCATTAGGAGAATCCAAATCCCTTTACATTTCCCCAAATGGTAAAAAACAGTCTTTAACGAAACAAGATTTAGTATCAGTTGACTTTGGTTATTTCAACCTGCATGGACTGGTTGATCGTCCTGAATGGTATGGACAAAGAGATTATTTAGATCCTCCTGGAAATGATTACCCGGTGGCTTTATCACCAGACGACTTAATTAATAACGGCAAAGCACCAAAAGTATTACTGACTGAAGCCTGTTATGGAGGTCATGTGTTTGGTAAAAATGAAAACGAATCAATTGCTTTGAAATATTTATCCCTCGGGACGAATGTGGTGATTGGCTCTACCAGTACATCCTATGGGTCGGTCGCGCCTCCATTAATTGCAGCGGATTTATTCGCACAACTATTCTGGCAACATATCCGCGAAGGATACCTGGTTGGTGAGTCTTTTCAAAGGGCAAAAATCTCATTTGTTCAGGAAATGATGAAACGTCAGGGGTATCTGGATGGCGAGGATCAGAAGACATTAATCCAGTTTGTTTATTATGGAGATCCCTTCTTTATTTATGAAGGTAAAGAAATCCAGATTAAACGTGTCAATTTAATTGATCGACCTGAAAAAATCAGGACAATCTCAGACCATAAAAATGGTGGCTCAGTTATGGATATTCCTGAAGAGACAATGCAACAGGTAAAATCAACTTTAAAATCTTATTTACCTGGTATTGATAATGCAGATGTTAAAATGAGTCGACTTCAAATTGGTTCTACAAGAACAGGCAGAACTGATGGTCAGAAACAAACTAAACCAAAAGTGTTGAGCGATAAATTTATGGTTACTGTTCGGAACCCCATTCAGATTAATAAGAACCGATATTATCAAATAGCTAGATTAACATTCGACAAAAAAGGCAGCGTAATCAAAGTGGCGATGTCAAGGTAATATTGTCACTGAAAGTTTGATCGCTTATAATCATGGGCAAATCGTTTTGCCCATTTTTAATTGGAGTCTTCATGGAAAAAATCTTTAGTGGAAATGAAATTCGGAAATCTTTTATAGAATTTTTTAAAGAAAGAAGTCATACCGTTGTGGCGTCTTCTTCGCTCGTTCCTGGAGGAGATGCTACATTGTTATTTACAAATGCAGGTATGGTTCAGTTTAAAGAAGTCTTTTTGGGAACAGACAAAAGGCCATATACTCGCGCAGTAAATTCACAAAAATGTATGCGTGTAGCTGGAAAGCATAATGATCTTGATGATGTAGGACGGGATGATTGGCACCATACTTTTTTTGAAATGCTTGGAAACTGGTCGTTTGGTGACTATTATAAAAAAGAAGCAATTGGTTGGGCATGGGAACTCCTGACATCTGTGTGGGGATTGGATAGAGAAAAATTATGGGTGACAGTCTTCCAGGATGAAAAAAATGAGATTCCCACGGATACGGAAGCAGCTGATATTTGGCTTCATCAACCGGGCATGGAAGAGGATCATGTCTTGTTCTTTGGCAGAAAAGAGAATTTCTGGGAAATGGCGGATACAGGTCCATGCGGTCCATGTTCTGAGATCCACATAGATCGAGGGGAAGCTTTTTGCGATAAAAAGGGAGTCCCAGGTCATGTTTGTAAAGTAAATGGAGATTGCACTCGCTTCCTGGAGTTATGGAATAATGTTTTTATTCAATACAATCGCATGAATGAAACTGAATTGGAACCTCTTCCCGCTACCCATGTCGATACAGGTATGGGATTCGAGAGAATTGTTTCAGTACTTCAGGATGTTGATTCAAATTATAAAATCGATTTATTAGCGAATTTGATTAAACAGGTGCAGAATCTGACAGGGATGAGTGACGAGGAAGTTCTTTTGAACTATACACCTTATCGCGTGATTGCAGATCATGCTCGTGCAGCAACTTTTTTAATTGCGGATGGGGTCGTTCCGGGAAATACTGGTAGAAATTATGTCTG
>JACZIY010000596.1 GCA_014860845.1 Anaerolineaceae bacterium | reverse complement strand
CTTTGTAATTCTAGCTGGACTTTTTTGTCCTTTTCTTCTGCCAGTTTTCGATCGGTTATGTCTTCTAACATGCCAATTGTGTACAAGGGATTGCCACTTTCATCTTGCACCAGTGTCGAAATTAAATTTCCCCAGACGATGCGACCATCTTTTCGGATAACCCTTTTTTCAATGGTGAACGAATCCCTCAGCCCAGCTTTGTAATCCTCCAACATTTGGATATTTTCCTGGATATCTTCCGGATGTGTAATATCAACGATGGATAATTGGGTGTATTCATCTATTTCATACCCCAGCGTGTTCAAAACGGCTGGATTTCCTGCGGTAAAATTACCGGATAAATCTGTTATGGAGATACCAATTCCAGAAGTCTCAAATATACAACGGAATTTTTCTTCACTTTTCTTCAATGCTGATTCAGTTTCAATAATGGCGCTGATATCTCTGGCAATGCCCAATGCCCATTCCACCTGACCCTCTGAATTGAAAACCGGGGACATTCTCCAATCAAAAACAATCTTATGATTGTTGGCATTATTATTATTTTGTGGCCATACGAAAATCCGTTGAACCAGCTCTTGGTATTGAAAAACCTGTTCAACATCCATTTCCAAATTCCTGACTAACCTGTTATCTGAAAAAAATTCTCCCGGTGATTTTCCTTGCACCACTTCTTTATCAAGGTCCAAGATCTCCAACCCTGATTGATTGAAATATACAATTCTACATTCACGATCAAAAAGTGTGATGATATCCTGGCTGCTTTCTGCCAGACTACGAAACCTTCTTTCGTTCATCAATAATCCCTGTTCGTATTCTTTTTGTTCGGTAATATCCACATGACATCCGATCACCTGCAATGCTTTTCCCGTATCATCCCGGCGAACCGAACCACGTGAGAGGATCCAGCGATAGGATCCATTTTTATGTTTCAACCGAAAAGTTATTTCATAAAAATTATCACTTCCCTCAAAAACCAGATTAATCTGTCGAATTGTCTTTTCTTTATCCTCCGGATGTAGCCTGATTTCCCACTCTAGATCATTATCCCTGATTTCATCTTCTTTAAAACCTAATTGTTTTTTCCACTCTGGGGATAAATGAGTCTCTCCGGTTACCAGATTCCGATCAAAAAATCCTATATTAGCTGCCTGAACAGCCAGGCTTAATTGCTCTTCCCTTTCCTGCAGATCATTGTAAATTTTCTCTCGTTGTGCGCGATTAACCAATAAAAATCCAAATAAAACGGTAGCTAAAGGATAGATCAAAATAACCGGAAAACTAATTTCAGCCAGAACGCGCAGGGCGGTTTCCAGGGGTAAGGTTAACATCAGTAATAACATAACAACATGATTAAGAATTCCAAAAAGATAAAGCTCAATCAGTGAAATTTGATCGATTTTTTTATTGCGTAAATATCTCCATAAAATACCGATTGAACCGGTTGCAAAAATAACACTCACCCCAGTCCAGGCAGCTGCACCACCCTGATAAAGTCGGAAAACAGCAGTGCTGATCATGGCTATGATGGTAGGTACGAGACCAAAGAATAAACCGGAAATACTGAGAAGAATCGAACGGGTATCAAATATAATACCAGGAGCAAACGTCCAGGGATTGAGCATTAACATAATGCCAATAAAACTTAAAAACGCACCGATCAGGATTTTCTGAATACCCAGTAGATTTCCCCTCCATCGGAATTTCATTAAATCGAATATCAGCACCGTGATTAATAAAAGCGCTGAATTTTCGATTAATTGTTGAAAACTGGGTTCCAGCATGATTACCTGCTATTTCTAATTGTGGTATTTGGTTTTTCGTCGTAAATTTCGAACTTTAACATTTTTACTTATTTTATAGGATTATTTATTGATCGCTCTTAAATCTATCAATAATGTAATTAATAATCGTATCATCTGAAAATATGATATTTATATTTAAGGTCAGTGGAATGGCCATTAATTATTTTCTATCTGCTCCATTATGGATTTTAGTATAATAAATAT
>JACZIY010000595.1 GCA_014860845.1 Anaerolineaceae bacterium | reverse complement strand
GTCCTGGGTTGGCAGGTTCGTTAGTTGTAGGGATGAATATGGCAAAAGGAATTGCACTGGGAAAAAAATTGCCATTAATCGGAGTCAACCACCTGGAAGGTCATATCTATTCATCCTGGGTTTATTCATCAGAAGTGCCTAATCCCCCACCAGTTCCGGAATTCCCCCTAATTGCCTTACTGGTTTCTGGTGGTCACACAGAAATTAATTTGATGGGAGGGCATCTCAATTACAAAAGACTGGGTAGCACTTTGGATGATGCAGCCGGAGAAGCATTTGATAAAGTTGCTCGCTTATTGGGTTTACCGTATCCTGGTGGCCCATCCATACAGAAAGCAGCTTTGAATGGGAATCCAAACGCATATAATTTTCCACGTGCTAACCTGGATGGGAGTTTGAACTTTTCATTTTCAGGACTCAAAACATCCGTTTTGCGAATGGTGCGAGAATTAGAAAAATCAAGATCCAGGTTGCCGGTGGAGGATCTGGCTGCAAGTTTTCAACAAGCTGTAGTAGACGTATTATTTCAAAAAACAATTCAAGCCGCCCGTCAACACAAAGTAAAGAACATTATTGTTGCGGGAGGTGTCTCAGCGAATCAATTATTACGAGATACTTTCCTTGGCCAGACAAACTTCAACATTTTTATCCCACAATTCAAATATTGCACAGATAATGCAGCCATGATTGCCGCTGCAGGTTACTTCCGTTTTGTAAATAATCTGATAGATCCGATAGACATAGATGTGCTTCCTAATTGGCCATTATCTTAAATCTGTAACTTTTTGACAGGAGAAACCATCTAAATGATTAATGAAGAATCAGAACCTTTAAATCTCAAAAAGTTGCAATCTGGAGACCTAGAAGAACTCACGAAAATGGTACAACAATTTTCCGATCCCATTTATCGGGTCGCGCTTAGAATGCTGAACAATCAGGCAGAAGCAGAAGATGTATTGCAGGAAACTTTCATCAAAGCTTTACGGTCATTAGAGAATTTTGAAGGTCGTTCAAACCTCTCCACCTGGTTATATAGAATTGCTGTCAACGAATCCTTAATGGTGATCCGCAAGCGAAAACCCGAAATTTCTATCATACACGATGATGCAGGTGATGAAGAGAATGAAGGAATTTCTGTTTCGCAGATCGTGGATTGGTGTTGTTTGCCAGAATCGGAGTTTCTAACCAATGAAACCCGCAGTGTATTAAATGATGCAATTCAAAAGTTGCCAGAGAATTTACGGACAGTTTTTATTTTAAGAGATATTGAGGGATTGTCCATTATTGAAACAGCCCAGGCATTGGACCTGACTGAGACGAATGTTAAAACCAGGTTATTGAGAGCACGTATGAAATTGAGAGAAGAATTAAGCATTTATTTTGGCGAAAGACTCACGGAGTATTGATATGGAAAAACATCTCCACTGTAAAGAATTTGTTGACACCATCTCCTCGTATGTAGATGGGGATCTATCCGAAGAATTATGCGCAGAATTGGATAAACATCTCAGTGAATGTGATAATTGTAGAATCGTCGTCAATACACTCAAAAAAACAATTGATATTTATCATCAACAAGCAGAAAAAGAAAAAACCCCGGACGACGTAAAAGACAGGCTTTTTTACAGACTCAATATTGAGCAATTTAGAAAATAATCCAAAATTACACATTTAAATTTGATCGTGATAATTTCTACCAGGCTTACTACCTGGTTATTTTTTTATTGTTAAGAAGAAATTCATCTGCCACTTTTTCAATAGATTGGCATCTAAAGGATTGTAATGAGTAATAAAGAAGTTAATTTTGCGCCAGGTAAGAATCAAAAAATATTTGAAACAATAATTTTTGAGCAAAACGAGACAGCAGAAATAAGATTTGGATCCACATGTCCAATATGTCGAAAAGGATTATTTGAATACGATGGAATGCTCAACCTGGTGTGCTCAAATTGTGGATATACATCAGGTGGGTGTTTCACCTGATAAACAAAACCTCATCTCGTTGAGATGAATCTTGGAGGAGAAATGGCAAGTAAATTATTGGATGACAAAATTAAAGATCAGGTAAAAGAGTTTTTTGGTGAATTAGATAAACCAGTCAAAATTGTTTTCTTTGGGAGTAATCAACAAAACTGTGAATATTGCAGCGAAACACTGGGTTTATTAAATGAAATTGCTGAGTTAAGCGAATTAATCTCTATTGAAGAATACGATTTTGAAGAAAATCAGGATGTAGCAAATCAATACAACATTGACAAGGTCCCTATGACTGTAATTGCAGGAGTAAGAGAAGAAGAAATTATTGATTATGGTATCCGTCTTTCTGGTATTCCTGCAGGTCACGAATTCACGACATTAATTAATGATCTCGTAATGGTCTCAAAACAAGATTCTGGATTATCTCCTGCGATTCGCGAGAAATTATCAAAATTAGAAAATTCTGTCAATTTGCAGGTTTTTGTAACCCCAACCTGCCCCTATTGCCCTCAGGCAGTGATTCTTGCCCACCAGATGGCGATGGAAAGTAAATATGTGACCGGTGAAATGGTTGAGGCAATGGAATTTGCTGAATTATCCAATCAATTCAATGTATCAGGCGTGCCTCATACTATAATTAATAGTGGCTCTGGTGAAGTTGTTGGCGCAGTCCCAGAATCAAGATTAATGGGTGAAATTGAAAAAGCGCTCTCGTTGAATTAATTGATTGGAAAGGAAAAAAGATGGAAGCAAAAATTACCTGGCATAAAGGATTGAGTTTTACTGGAACAGCAGACTCAGGATACACTTTACCTCTTGGAGGGAAGAAAGCTGTTGGTGGCGATGAGGATGGTTTCTTACCAATGGAAATGTTTCTGATTGGGTTGGCTGGTTGTACTGGAATGGATGTTATCTCCATCCTGGCAAAGATGAGACAGGATGTTGCAAATTTTGAAGTGAAAATTCATGCCAATCGCGTTGAAAATCATCCAAAGATTTTCTCGGATATTATGATTGAGTACGTTGTTACAGGTAAAAGCCTGGATCCAAAATTAGTAGAGAAGGCAGTAACCTTATCTGAAACAACCTATTGTCCCGGTCAGGCTATTTTGATCAAGACAGCAAAAATAAATCATAAGATCACTATACTGGAAGCGTAATCAAACGAATTAATGATCGATAGAAAAGCATGCAGATCGGCGCATGCTTTTTTTATTCTGAATCAAAATCGGGAATAATCGTCTCCACATTTCGAACAGATGGTGATAGAAATCCATAAAAGCCAACAAAAATTATCATCAAAGAGGCGATAGTTATTAATAAACCCATTCCCGCCCCAGGACCAGGTTTAAACCAGGTGCTTAAGAAAATAGTTATACCATTATCTGGAGTCAACAAAGCGGGTTCGAAAAGCTTGTCTGCCAGCGGTCCTGCTATCAACAATCCCAGCGGATTAACAATTTGAGCAATGAGCCTTCGAACCGAAAAAACCCTGCCCTGTAGATCAGGAGGTACTTTTGATTGCCAGATGGCTTGATTTGAACTATTCACTAATGGAATGACAAGGGAGGATAGAAAAAAGAACACACTCCACCACACCACTCCCTGTCCTGCTCCCACAAAAAAGAAAAATAAACCACTGAATATCCAACCCAGAAGAACACCTCGAACCCGCTTTGTTTTAAACCCACCCCAGGCTGTGATAATCAAACTTCCAATAACTCCGCCAATCGCAGCAATTGATTGAACACTGCCAAGGATTGTGGCATTGTTGCCTGTTCTGGCTAAAATCATAGGATTGCTCAAGATTCCCAGGAAAGCTGCAAAAAAATTTCCAAAGAAGAAGATCATTTGAAGTCCAAACAAACTGGGTCTTGCTAATATGTATTTAAATCCAAACAATGATTCTTTCCAAATAGAGCCTCGACTTTCTTCGCCCTCTTTTGATCTTGTAGGATTAGGAATTACGATGATAAGCAAGGCAGATATGGCTATGGCCATGGTAATTAAATCAATTGTTATGATTCCCGATAATTTTAAACGTCCTATTAAGGCTGCTGCTAACACGGGTGCCCAGATCCCAGAACCCCATTCTGCCAGCGATATCATTGCGCTAGATCGGGTATATTGATCCTTAGGAATCATGACGGAAATGGCCGAAGAATAAGCCGGCCATTGAAATGTCTGGAATATCCCAGAGATCATAGCCAAAATATACAAATGCCAAATTTCCAATGAATCATTGCTGAACAGAATTAGAATAACGAACATTCCAAAAGCAGTGCCTAAATCGCTTATGATCATCGAAGTTTTTCTGTTCCAACGGTCAACTAACGCACCAGCAATTGGGCTGAAGATTACCTGAGGGGCCAGACCAAAAAAACCTACCAGGCTCAAAGCGGTTGCCTGCCCAGTCTTTTCCCAGGCCCACAATGTCAACGCGAAAAACGACATTCCTGATCCTGTAAGGGATATCAGTTGTCCAAACCACACGATCGTGAACGCTTTCATGCCAGTTGGTTTTGAAAATTTCATTTGTTTCGATCCTTATGGGAAATTTTTGTGATCTCGTCTATCTCACGAAGTGATATTTTTTGGTCCATATTTTTATCAAGTGTTAAAGATAACTATGGTATTCTGTCTGATGTGATTTGACTGTCTTCGTCTGAACATACACAGGCACGCAAAATCCGGCCATTTTTTTCTAAGAACCCCATATAGTCTGCCGAGCCATTTCCAGCAACCCAGCCTTCCAGATTAAATGCCACGCCACCTCCAGCCAATATCCATTCACCGTTATATTTTCGTGCAATATGAATATGAGTACCTGTGGATCGTCCTCCATCGCATGAGGGGTAACCAATAATGTCTCCTTGTTTCAGTTGCTTTCCAACTCTCGGGAGATCAGTATTTCTTAAATGCAGATAAAATACCACCCAACCAGTACCTTCATCACCATCACCATCGAGATCAAGAACAGCAGATGCAACTCCAGTTCGAACAATTACACCATCTGCTACAGCAAGAGCTGGTTCATCCGAAAAAGAACATCCACCGACAACACTTCCTGGGGCAAAATCGATAGCAGCAAAAGGAGCACCCAGTCCCCAACCAGTATGTGGACCGCCAGTGTACGCCCAGGTTAATCCAGGTGCAAAAGGTAATATCATTTCAGGTTGTTGAAGACTTCCTGGAATCAAGGTCAGATCACCTTCCCATGGATTTCCAAATAACCGAGTGTAAGTTTCTAATAATCCTGCTGAACTGATCGCATGAGTATAAGTATCACGATCCAAAACTTGAGAAAAATAATATTGTAAGGCTGATGATCCTGCATTCTGCCACGGGTCAGGCCTTTCCAACCGGCCATCCTGGTGGGAATAGGTTTTTAAGCTGCCTTCTCGCCACCCATAATAACCATTATTTAATCGATTAGCCGCCCATACCAATTGTTGTGATAAACCTAAATACGATCTATTCCTATATCCTAATAAATAATCCGACATTGATTCTGGCGGTTCTGGGTTTGACAATGCTCCGGTCTGATATTCAAGAATTGCCAATAAAAGCTTGGGGCTAACGCTGAAGTTTTGACTGATGTTGAGGACTACCTCTGCACCAGGCCGAATCATCAAATCAACATTACCTTTAGAATTTTTGAGCCAGCCAGGATGCTCATTCACAAAAGCAACCACATCAAATTCCACATCTCGGGGACCATACACATATGCAATGTCAGGAATGATTTGAAAAGAACTACTCCAAATGGCTTCATAATAAATCGGGATTTGCATTGGCAGCCCTGGAGGCATTGTCGTAGCATCCACAGGAATAATTGGATTTGCATCACGTATCTCTGCTACAGAACTATTAAAATGAGCTGCAAGCGCAAGTAATGTATCCCCACTTTGCGCTATATATTCAACCAGAGTACCCGGTGGAAAAGAAGGTCGTGTGGGATTCGGTGTTACTTCCTGCAATAAATCACTGGTGGTAGAAACTGTATTTTCTGCTGGTACAAGGTCAAGAGGTGGACGGGCTTCTGGTACGCAGGCAGATATCAAAATGAAACTGATAATGAATATTATTACAGCGAAATTTTTTATGGGTTTAATCTTTGAATTTTTCTTCACTTCAACCGGAAATTATAATTCGAATTTCAACATAGGAAATTAATCGATAAGTCTACTTAATTATCGTGTGACTATTGATTCTGAAGAACCATAGGTTCTCGCAATTACAACAGCATCTTTACGAACCAATTTCCCTTCATAGGGTTTTTCGCCTTTAAACGAAATCCAGCCACTTAAATTAAAGGCTAATGGTCCATCCGCAGCTATCCATTCACCGTTATACTTTCGGACCATATGTACATGTGTACCGGTAGCGCTTCCTCCTTCACAGGATGGATGACCTATTAAACCATCCTGATCAAGGTAAGTACCTTTTTCTACTTTTCCATCACTGGCGATATGTAAATATAATATCACCCAGCCAGTTTGTTCATACCCATCCCCATCAAGATCCAACACCACAAGTCCTGGTCCAGTTCGAACAACCAGTCCGGGAGCTGATGCTATCACCCAATCATAACTGACTGTGCAGCCAGACTTATCTGAAGCTGGTGCAAAATCCAAAGCTGCCCAGGCACCATGTGAACCCCAGGCTGGATGTGGTCCACCCGTGTGTGCCCAAATTTTTCCTGCAAGAAATGGTAACTCCATATTGGGTTGTGTTAATCCCGTTGAGTATAATGGTTCAACCGTCAATGCCCTTATCCAGGGAGAACCAAACATCTGTTCATATAATGCTGAAAAACTACCTTCCCCATACAAAACAGATAACCATCGGGCAGGATCGTAAAAATTAGCAAAGAAATGTTCAATTGCAGCTGAACCAGCATTAATTTTTGGATGGATACGCTGTTGGGTGCCATCGTAAAAAACAACCTCAGTTATACGACCTTCTCGCCAACCATAATAACCATTGGCTAATATTTTCACACTAAAGGAAATTTGTTTTAGTAATCCTTTTTTATCAATAATGGGAAATCCCATAGGATAATCTTTTTCAAACACATTTTTGGGTTGTCCATAAACCCAACCACTTTGATATTCCAATAATCCTATTAATATACGAGGATTTATAGATTCTTCAATGGCTACCTTTTGGATGATTTCCGCCCCGCTTTTCCATCCGTCGCCGGTATATTCGCGATATGAACTTAAATATCCACCCGCTTCTTCAATGAAAGCAGGGATATCGAAATCAAGCGCAGAGGGTGAATAAATGATTTCGCTATCGGGCAAGACTGGATCTGATGCTATGTCAAATCCATAATAATCAGGGATCACCAGCAACGTTTGAGGTTTAATTAATTCTCTTGGTGATATTTCAACCTGGGTTTTAATTTCTTCTATCTGAACCCCAAAACGAGCTGTGATAACCGGTAAGGTATCTCCGCTCTGGCTGTAATACAAAATTGGTGGCCTCTCTTCATTATCTCTCGTAGCTGTTGGAAGAGGTTCACTCTCTAAAATCGGTATACTTATCTCCGTAGGTGTGGGAAGATCAATCTCCAAGGTCGGTACTAATGGAATTGGAGTAGGTTCTGCAATGGGAGGAGGAGATTGGGTTGCGTAAAAAGTAGTCGTTGCATCATCCAAAGCAGTTGCAAATACAGCTGTCGCAGTTAAATCAAGAGCACTGACGTAATAATTTCCCAAATTACAGGATGTAAGGGAGATTATCAGTAAAACCCAGATCAGAATCAATATTTTATTTTTAATGCTGAACCAGGCTTGCGGGGCTATAGAACTCCCAGGCTTCAATAAAAACTCCATTTCCAACTAAATAACCATTGTAGGCAATACCATCACTCTGAGGTTGGAAACCACTCATCACGAAAGGAATATCTCCAACCGATTCAATCCATTCTCCATTATATTTTCTGGCGATATGTAAATGTGTACCGGTTGAGACACCGCCTTCACAGGAGGGATGTCCAATCATTTCACCTGCATTCAAGAAAGTGCCTTCCGAAACTCTTTCCCAATAAGCGATATGCATGTATAAAATAGTCCAACCAGTTTGTTCACTGCCGTCTCCATCAAGATCCTGTACAACAGCACCATACTCAGACCGGACAATTAATCCATCAGCCATTGCGGTTGACCAATCACCACTGACCGCACAACCCATCGGGCTTCCAGGAGGTGCAAAATCTAAGGCAGCCCAGGCAGAACCATCATCCCAACCAGGATGTGGTCCACCAGTAAATGACCAGGCAACACCCCGTTGGAATGGCAAAATTAATTCTGGTTGGGTAATATCCGCCGGGATCAAAGGTTCGTAAGCATAATCAAAAGGAAATCCAAAGAAATAAGAATAGATTGCGTAAATTCCATTTTCGGAAACAGCATTCAGCCAATTTCCTTTTCCATAAATCGTTCCTGCCCAAAATTGGATTGCAGCGGTACCTGCATTAATGGTTTCATCAGCCGGGAAATAACTTCCATCACTTAAAACATAATAGCTCAGGTTGTTAGCCTTCCAGGCATAATATCCCCAGTTAAGCGAATTAGCAGTGCTTGAAAGGACGGTTACCAACCCTGTTTTCCAGGCATCTTTTTCAGGCTCCTGTCCATTAATCGGTTTTTCCAGTTCCAGATTTGGCCCCGTTACCCATCCAGTAGAATATTCCAATACAGCCAATAATATTCGTGGATTGACCGAATAATCTCTGGCGATCTGAAGGACTACTTCATCCGAATGTTCAAGCGATGAGAGGTAACTATCCAATGAATAGATTAAATCGTGAGGATCAAATCCGACCCCTGATGGGCCATAAACAAGTTCTGAGTCGGGAATGATCTTAAAGGATGGGGCTTTCGAATCCGGATCTGGTGGTGGAATCACCAGTGCCTGTCCAATTTCGAGATAATTCGGGTTCGCCAGCTGATTAGCAGAGACGATGGCATTCATATCTACCCCGTATCTTCTTGCAATCAGATTCAAAGAATCATTCATTTGCACCTGATAGGTTTCTTCTTCTGAGCGCATCGTTGGCATTACTTTTGGCAGATCCGGTGTAGGAGAATACATGGGTTTACCGGGTTCTCGAGTGGAGGGAAGAAAAGGGGTACGTTGCGGAAGAGGTGTGCTAGTAATTGTTGGGTTATTTGCGATTGGGGTTACATCCAAAGTCCATGATTCCTTTTCTGGAAAAGGCTGCACACAGCTGGTTAATACGATTAAAAGAATAACTAATGAGCCAGTAAGGAGTTTAGATAATTTCATTCCCGGTCAACTCCCTCATCAATTTCAGCCAAGGGGGGATATTCAGAACAATAATTTTGGTACCAATAATATTCATTTTCTTTATTCTGATGGGCAAATTCGATCGCTTCTGCAGAAATTTCCACAGCTCTCTCCAGATACAAAGCAGCGGTGTTACTCCAAAATCTGGGCAAGACCAATAGTGGATCATTTACTTTTGCTTCTGAAGCCCCTAATGGAATCCAGTTATACATGAGCGGTCCACGTGAATACACCGTGAAACCAACTTCATAGCCTGCTTCACGCGCCATAAGTACAGATTCGGTTGTGAAATTTCCACCTGGCCAGATGAAGGCTTGTGGTCTTCTGCCAGCCTGCTCCTTAATCACCGGTATCGGACTATATAATTCCTGTTCGATTACCTCTACCGATGTGTGTTCGGTAATATAAGTTTCACCATTATGGAGAAACCCGTGTGCCTGTAAATCCAATTGATTGTTAACATTTAATCTGGCGAATTCTTTCCATTCATTAGCCGTCGCAATACCTGTTATGTAGGCAAGTGTTACAGTCCAATCATTCTCATCCAGATACTTCATAAAATGATCATCAACTACACCAAGCCGGCGATCATCGATGATGAGAATCATGGATAATGGCGGAATTGGATCATTATTATAGAGAAAATCTACCAGTTCCTGTGTCGTTATCGTTTCAAAGCCCATTTTCTTCGCATATTCCATTGTATATTCAAAATATTCCTGGCTCACCTGCATGTTGTCTTGAAGTTCTCTCCCACTCTGTCGAACCGAGTGATACATAACAGGTACAATTATTGTGCCAGGTTCGCTTTTGCCAACCCCCCACCGATTTGATAGATATTCACAGGTATCCTGATATGTGTGGGGAGAAACTTCATTCGGTTTGAAATTATATTCAAAAGAACTCAAAAAAAACTTTGTCGGAGTCAGTGAAGGTGTGGGGCTGGGAAGAATTGTTGGTGTTTCAGATGGTGTTGGAGGTATAAATGGGGTTCTGGTAATGACACCTGTTGTTGATTGCAAAGGGGTATTTGTAATCTGAACAGTGTCTTGAATAATGGAAATACTTTGACCGGGTAGGATATTACAGCCAGATAATCCGATGATCATCAATAACAATATGGAAAAAATTAACTTATGAAATACTACCCGGTTCTTCATACCTTTAGTGGATAATTATGCCACAGTTTTACTCGGTTTCCTCCCCCCGAATAAATGCCTCAGTCATGTCTCTGGCAATATTATCCTGGAATTGTTTTGGAGGAGTCTTCATAAAATAAGATGACGGAGCATATAAAGGACCTGACATTTTTCGATCCAATGCTAATTTGGCACATCTTACCGCGTCTATGATCACACCGGCAGAGTTTGGAGAGTCCCAAACTTCCAATTTTGCTTCCAGGTTCAATGGAACATTTCCGAACGTGGTTCCTTCCATACGAATATAACACCATTTCCGATCGGTTAACCAGGGAACATGATCACTTGGACCCACGTGAACATCGCCTTCTGGAAGTGTATAAGGCAGCATACTGGTGACTGCACCAGTCTTGGAAATCTTTTTGGACTCCAGCCGTTCTCGTTCAAGCATGTTTAGAAAATCTGTATTTCCCCCAAAATTGAGTTGATAAGTATGATCCAATTGCACGCCTCGATCCACAAAAAGACTTGTCAATACACGATGTAAAATGGTGGCTCCCACCTGGCTTTTGATGTCATCACCAATAATAGGTAACCCTTTCTGGCGGAACCGTTCTGCCCAATATTCAGAACTGGCGATAAATACCGGAATGGCATTGACAAATGCGCAACCAGCTTCCAGAATCTGTTCGACATACCATTTGGTCGCCATTTCAGATCCAACCGGTAGGTAACTCACCACAACATCCGTTTT
>JACZIY010000594.1 GCA_014860845.1 Anaerolineaceae bacterium | reverse complement strand
AAACATGCTGCAAGAAATGCAATTTGCACAGGTAAAATCCCGAATGCTGAGAGAAGCAATGCAGAACCGAAAATTAATAATGAAAAAAAGATGCGGCGTGGTTGACCTAATCGCAAACCTCGGTTTGCAAGAGGTAAACAGCCTAAGGTAGCCATAACCTCTTTCAGAGTGTCCGCATATCCTTGTAATAAAAGCACATCACCGCTTTGAAAACGAATTCGGTCTAACCTGGTTCGCAATCTCCTCCCCTGACGAGCGATGGCTAAAAGGTTAACACCATAATTCTTGCGCAGATTTAACGTTCGTGCATTTCCATTAACCATCATGGAGTTTGCAGTGATAACAGTTTCCATGAGTGTGATTTCATCTGATTCCAGTTCATCAGACCCGATTTTTTCACTGCCAACCAATTCAACACCCGATGAAGTCAAAAGATTATCTAGATTCTCAGTGTCGATAGTTAAAATAAGGACATCATTTATTGCGAACACAGTTTGTGGAGAAGGTGCCAACCTTCGCTCTTTTCCACGGACTAAACCAATGATCATTACACTACTCTCCACAAAGCTGTGGAATTCACTTAATCTTTTTCCGTTTAACTTCGAATTTTCGTTGATTCTCACTTCTGTTACATATTTTTCGATGTCAAACAGTCCATTGTCAGATGTTTGTCCTCGCCGTTTAGGGATCAATCTCCAACCAGCTAAAATGATGTACAACAGCCCCACAAACGCAACACCGATTCCTACCAATGTGAAATCGAACATCCGAAATGGTGGTAATCCGGTTTCGGCACGATAAGAAGCAATTATTATATTAGGTGGTGTACCAATCAAAGTGGTCATACCTCCCAATAAAGAAGCAAAAGCAATCGGCATTAAGTATAAAGAAGGTGAAACATGTTTTTTTCTGGCTAATTGAATAGCTACCGGTAATAAAAGTGCCAAAGCCCCAACGTTATTCATAAATGCAGAAAAAATTGTGGTAATCAACGTAAGAGCCCCTAATTGTAATGTTACTCCCCCTTCTAATTTCGATAACTTCTGACCAATTGCATCTACTACACCTGAATTTTGCAGAGCACGACTGAGAATGAATACTGTGGCAACAGTAATAACAGCAGGATTACTAAAACCTAGAAAAGCATTGTTTATAGGGATAAGACCTGTAATGACTACAATTAATAATGCTGTTAATGCCACCAGATCATAGCGAAGTTTTCCACTGATAAAGAGGAATAAAGTTAAGATGAGTGTTCCAAAAATGATCCATTGTCCGGTTTCCAGCATAAGTATTCCTAATGATAAATGCAATGAGTAAAAATTTAAATGTCATTATAATAAATAAATACAACTGAGACAAATATGTTTATAGACGTGTGAGTGTTTATTCTTCAAATTATGGATAATATATGCCATTAGGAAGAGTAAGGAGATGATTTATGGAGGAATTACACCTCTATTTACAAATCGCTGAGGCAATACGAAGAGATATTTTGGACGGTAAATTAAATCCAGGAGACAAATTGCCTTCTGTCAGAGCATTAAGTAGACAATGGGGATGTACCCAGGGCACAGTACAGCGCGCTTATCACGAACTATCTCAATTAGGAATTTTAGATAGTCGTGCTGGCAAAGGAACGATCGTACGTGGAAATCTTACTCCTGCGCAACGCAATAAGGACACAGTAATTCGACGGGCTACACTGGTCAACCGCTCAGAAGAATACCTTTTGGAAGCATTGTCAATGGGTTACAATCTTGAGGAAATTCAGAACTCGATCAATATCGCCATGGATCGTTGGAAATTGATGGATGATCAAGATCAAAACAATATTAATAAGACAATCAAATTCATTGGTAGTCATGATCCATTATTCAACTCACTTTCGACCAGATTTTCTGAAATTTTTCCTGGTTTTGGTTTAAAAATGAGATTTTCGGGCAGTCTGGGGGGGTTGAGGGCATTAAAATTACATCAATCCGATATAACTGGTTGTCACCTGTGGGATTCTGATAGCGATACTTACAATGTAGAAAATGTGAAGAAAATCTTTTCAGGTGAGAAAATGGTTTTATTAACCCTGGCTCATCGTCGTTTGGGATTAATTCTTCCACCTGATAATCCTCAAAAGATTTCTTCCATTGAGGATGTCATTCACAAGCGAGTCCGGTTCGCGAATCGTCAATCTGGATCAGGCACCAGGGTCTGGTTTGATATGATGTTGATCAAGAATGGAATCTCACCCGATCAGGTTAGTGGGTATGATCATGAATATTCCACACATTCCGAAATTGGGCGGGTTATAGCTGAAGGCAGCGCAGGAGCAGGTGTTGGTTTGGAATCCGTAGCTGTTGCTTATGG
>JACZIY010000593.1 GCA_014860845.1 Anaerolineaceae bacterium | reverse complement strand
GCTTCCAGCAGACTTTGGCGGTCGACCAATCCCAATGGGTGCTTCTCGGCATCTACAATCACCATGATTTTGCGTCCTTCCGCAATCATCATTTGAATGGCTTCCGGGATAGGCAAGTCTGCTTGAGCGTGAATCGGGTCTTTTGACATAATCTGGCGTGCGGTTATGTTGCTGGCAATGCTTTTCCCCTGGGGTTTAAAAGCAGAAAGAATGGACGATTTGGTCTGCCCGGGTATGCGATTGACAATATCCACATCGCTGATAATCCCACTGACCCGGTTTTGATCGTCCACGACAATCAAGCGATGGGATTGGAACTTCAGCAGTGTTTCGATAATTTTCTCGATCTGGTCTGCTTCAGCAACCAATGGAATCTCTGGAGACATAACATTCCCCACCAGTTTAGGCAGTGTGAGAAATGGTGTGTATAGTGGTGGTGCGCTTTCGATGGAAGCAATCTGGCGCAATACATCCAGCCGTGAAAGCATACCTACCAATTTGCCCTCTTTGCCAGTGATTGGTATGCGTTTGAGATGATGTTTTTTCATCAATCCCACTGCATGACTCAGGGCTGTATCCTCAGAGGTGATGATGACAGGTCGGGTCATGATATTTTCTACCAGTTGATGGCTTTCTGATAATTGGCGGATTTCTTCTTCGATGGTTTCCGGATCCAATTGTCTGGCAACTGATAGGCGTTGTTGCAAGCCGGCTCGTTCGATCAGATCCTCATCCGTGATAATGCCCACCACTTGCTGATCATCATTTACCACCGGTAAGGCTTTGAGTTGGAATTTGACCATTTTACTCCATGCCTGGGCGACACTTTCCTGCGGTGTAATACTGATGGCAGGGCTGCTCATGACTTCTTTTACCAGGCGATATCCGGGCAGGGGATTGAGTCCACGGTGGGTATATTTCAGGATTTTAACATCTTCGAGTGTGATCAATCCCTCGCGCACCATGGGGTAAACGGTATCCAGAATGGCGTCTATCTTCTCGGCATAATCAATGACTTCAATGATCATCGGCAGGTCTTCCGACAGTCGGATGATGGCAGAGGTGTGAATGCGCGAGCGTGCGCCAAAGCCGGCAATCCCTCGGGTAACGGTTGCTCCTGCCAGGCCGGCATCGTGCAGTCGTTCCAATAGCACCATAAACAGCGGTCTCCCCCGCCACATGTCGTTTTCCCCGATATAGATCTTCAGGCATTTCGTGATTTGTGAGGATTGGGTTTCCATATAACCTCCTGATTCACCAGATCTGTGAACCTACCTTTATTATTGCACGTTTCAGACCGAATAAAACCACCTTTACAGAACTTTACCAAACCAGATGCCCAGAACAGCGAAGAACGCACCCAGCAGGCTCGATCCGATCAGGTTGAAAAGACCCAATCCCCATTGACCCTGCGAGATTAAAGCAACGGACTCGTAGGCATACGTCGAAAACGTGGTGTAGGAACCGAGAAAACCAACGGTTAACAGCAGCCGCAAGCGCGGATCGATGATGAAGTTTTCCATACTCATGGAAATGATCAAACCCAGCAAAAAACTGCCGGTTAAATTGATCAGCAGGGTTCCATAGGGAAAACCACTGCCAAAACGCTGGGCTGCCCAATCGCCGACCCAGTAACGCAAGTTTGCCCCCAACACAGCCCCGATTGAAATCCACAAAACTTTATCCATATGCACCTATAAACAAAAAAATCTACCCACGCAGGGTAGAAGCTATCAGCCTTACGGCGGTCTGGTTTCCCGAGCGAGCCTCATCGCTCACGTCAAATTCTACAGGTGATCCGGTAATGCGTCAAGATAAATGGTCCCGCAGCAGCATAAACAAAGGATTTCCGGAGGAACTTATACGTTGGGGACAGCAGTGCTCATTTTGCATTTATAATCAGGTGAGAATAAGAAAAGAGGAAAAATAATGTATCACGGTTTTGGATTTGGTTATGTATTGGTTCAGGTACTGTTCTTTTTATTGATCGTAGTCTGGGTGGTTGCCAGTTTGGTGGCTCTGGTTGGGCTGAAAAAGGCTAAATTATCAGCGATCGCCAAAGCATTGTGGGTCATGATCCTGCTGGGCATCCCGGTTCTGGGCGTGGTGGCTTACTTTATCATTAAACCCAGCGAAGAAGAATAATTAAAAACCCCTCTTGACGAAAGAACAAATGTTCTATACAATAGAAGTATGAGCATCTGGCATACTTTTCAAAAGTTCTTTCGTCCGGAGACTACCCCTGCGTCACAGCGTTCCTTTGCCCTGGAGGGCGAATTATTGCTTTCGCTGGAGCAGTTGGCGCGCTACCGCGGTTCCACGCCGCGCAAGGTGGCAGCCGATCTGCTGGCGCGCGAATTGGAGTTGGTGGAGGTGGAACGCGAGACCTGGGAGAAGTGGCAATTATTGACCGAACGTGAGCAGCAGGTGGCAGCGCTGATCTGTTTGCAATACCGCACCCAGCAAATTGCCACGCGTTTGCAAATTGCGCCGGAAACGGTGCGCAGCCATGTGCACAATATCCTGCATAAAATGGACCTGCCCAACCGCATTACCCTCCGGCAGCTGCTGGCAGGCTGGGATTTCAGCAGCTGGGCATGACACTTTCCACGAATAAACATCTTTAAACGATTCTTAAACACATTTAAACGAAAAATCATCTTAAGTGGGATAGAAAATATTTTCTATAATTGATATGATGGGGGTATGAAGAGCTTATTTCCCTCACAACTGCCCAACCAGATCATCCTGGTGATGGGCGAACATGCCGCGTCCAACTGGATGTGGGAGCTTTCCGCCTGGTTGGCGCTGCAAGGCAACCTGCGCGTGCTGGACGCCGGCAATCGCTTCAACGCCTACCCGGTGGCGCAGGCCATCCGCCGTCAACACCACAACCCGCGCGTGGTGCTGGAGCGCATCCGGCTTTCACGCGCCTTCACCTGTTATCAGGTGGATGTGCTGCTGGAGGAATGGCAACCCTTGCCCTATCCGACCCTGGTGTTTGATCTTCTGTCAACTTTCTACGATGAAAATGTCAACCTGCCGGAAAGCCAGCGCCTGCTGCGCCAGGTGATCTGGCGCTTGCAGCAGCTCAGCAAAATCGCGCCGGTTGTGGTTAGCACACGTTTACCGGCCACCATCTGCGCTGAGCGCATGGTGCTGTACGATATGTTGAAGGCACAGGTGGGCGAGCTGCGTCTGGAGACGGAACTGACTCCAGAGGATCGTGTTCCATTACCTGCGCAATTGCCGCTCTTGGCAGCCAGCGATAACAGCACGACAAGATAGAAAGGAAGGTGATTTTTTTGGGACGTACCGTACCCTCGATTACACAGGTTTTTTTAGAGGAAGAACAATCCTTATCCCGTTTTCGGCGCGCTTTACGGCGCAGCGATCAACTGGCGCTGGACGAATTGCTCAGTATGGCGCGTCAGCATATCGCTGCAGCCGCTTACGCCACACATGTGTTGCCCATGGAGACTTTTCTGGTGGCCATGCTACTGGAGGAGCACAAGGAAGTACGTTGTTTGCGCGATGAGGTCGAGCTCTTGCAGCGGAGGTTGAATGCAGGAAGTTAACGGCTGGTTGCTGGACGTGTTTGAGAATACCCAAACCGCCGGGGCGGTGCTCTGGCTCCTGAGTGACAAAGGCGAGCGCCTGCGACTGTATCAACCCCTCCCGATCACGTTCTATGTGGCCGGCCCGGCGGTGCGCTTGCGCGAGGTCTGGCGCTTCTTGAAGGATCATCCCAGTTCACCGCGCCTGAGCCGCGATCAAAAACGTGATCTCTTCCAACCAGAAATGGTGGACTTGCTGGCGGTGGAAGTTGCTTCCCTCAGCGATCAGCAGCGCCTCTTTCGCCAGCTGCTGGATCAATTCCCGACGCTGACCTATTACGATGCCGATCTGAGCATCGCGGTGCGGCATGCCGCCAAATACACAACCTTCCCATTATGCCGCTGCCGGGTGAAATTCTACGAATCTTACCTGATCCAGGAACTGGAGGTGCTGGACAAACGCTGGGATCTGGACCCGCAACTACCAAAATTGCGTATTCTGCACCTGGAACCGGATTGCGATCCTGCACACGCGGCCCCGCTGGCATTGTGCGCACAGATGAACGGGCAGTCCTACCGCTTTTCTCTGCAGCCGGTGCGCCCGTTGCTGATCAACCTGCAGGCACTCCTCAAGCGCCTGGATCCCGACCTGATTCTGACACGCTGGGGCGATACCTGGCTGCTGCCCTATCTGTTCGACCTGATGGAGAAGCAGCAATTCCAGTTGGCGTTGAATCGCGAGACAGGACGCAAATACATGCAGCGCTCGGAGCGCTCTTACTTTTCCTATGGTCAGATCATCTACAGCGGCCAGCAGATTCACCTGTTCGGGCGCTGGCATATCGACCAGAAAAATGCCACCTTCTGGGGTGACCTTGGGCTGGATGGTATTTTCGAGATGGCGCGCGTGACGGCTCAACCGGTGCAGGTGGCAGCGCGTACCTCGCCAGGTACTGGAATCTCGACCATGCAGGTGCTGACAGCGCTGGAGCATAATATCCTGGTGCCCTGGCATAAGCAGCAGGGAGAACGCCCCAAAACCGCCCTGGAGCTGATTGAATCCGATCTGGGCGGATTGGTTTACCAGCCGATCGTTGGGCTGCACCGCGATGTGGGTGCGATCGATTTCATCTCGATGTATCCGGCCATCATGGTTCGCAGCAATATCTCACCCGAGACGGCTAAACCACGCCTGCTGGAGGTTTCCGCTGAGCCGCAGGGCTTGATTCCGCTCACTTTGGGACCATTGCTGGAAAAACGGGTGGCCTTGAAACACCGCATGGGCTCGCTGCCGCGCTGGGATCCGCGCCGCAAGCTGGATGCCGAGCGCTCCTCGGCTCACAAATGGCTGCTGGTGACCTGCTTCGGCTACCTGGGCTACAAGAATGCCCGTTTTGGACGGATTGAATCGCATGAGGCGGTCACCGCCGGTGGGCGTGAAGCGCTGATGCGCGCTAAAGAAGCTTCCGAGGATTTTGGATTCAATGTGCTGCATATGTACGTGGACGGCCTGTGGGTGAAGCAGGAAGGCTACACCCAGCCGGCGGATTTCTCGCCCTTGCTGGATGAAATCGTGACCCGCACCGGGCTGGCGATCTCTCTGGATGGAGTCTACCGCTGGGTGGCGTTCCTGCCTTCGCGTGTGAACGAACGTGTACCGGTGCCCAACCGCTATTTCGGTGTCTTTCAGGATGGTTCGCTCAAGGTGCGCGGTCTGGAGGCACGCCGGCGTGATTCCGCTCCCTGGGTAGCAAGTATGCAGATGCAATTGCTGGAGCACCTGGCACAGGCGGAGAGTGTGGATGAACTACCGGACTATCTTCCGGGCGCGCTGGCGATCCTGCGCCAGCATCTGGCGGATCTGCGTAAGGGGCGGGTGCCGTTGACCGATTTGCTGGTGGCATTACGCCTGACGCGGGAACCGCAGGAGTACACCGTCAAGACTGCCGGGGCACGCGCCGGGCAGCAATTGTTGGCGATTGGCAAGTCGATTCGTCCCGGGCAACGTGTGCGCCTGCTGTATATGTATGGCGGGGAAGTGCTGGCCTGGGATATGCCACAGACGGTTGATCCACGCCGGGTGGATAGGGCACGTTATTACGAGCTGGCAGTACGGGCGGCCTCCTCGGTCTTTCACCCGATGGGCATCCCCGAAGCGGATCTGCGCGCCTGGTTGCAGGGCGGCATCCAATTGGCGTTCGATTTCGCCCTGCCGGCCGGGAAACGGCATATTCTGTTGCCGCCGCGGGATGAGGAGAAAGAGTGGGAGAGGTTGTTTACTCCGGGGGAGAAGAAATCAATCCAGGTGGAATTGAGTAGGGATGTTGTGGTTTGATCACAAAAATGGTGCATCACAGATGCACCCTACAAATCGAATCGTGTGATGCGCGTGCCCTCTGTTACGGGATGATCAGTAGGGTGCGTTCAAAACGCACCATTATCTTGCATCAAAAATGGTACATCACGGATGCACCCTACAAATCGAGGCGTGTGATGCGCGTGCCCTCTGTTACGGGGATGATCAGTAGGGTGCGTTCAAAACGCACCATTATTTGGTATCAAAATTGGTGCATCACAGATGCACCCTACAAATCGAGGCGTGTGATGCAAGTGCCATCTGTTAGGGGGATGATCAGTAGATCAGTAGGGTGTGTTCAAAACGCACCATTATCCTCATTCCCAATCCATACCCTGTATTCTGCCTTCATTCCCACCCACCCAATCATTATCGTAAATACCCTCTTTGACAAATTTGTGGAAACTTGACCACTGCCAATCAGAAACTTTTTCTACATAACCATGCTTGATGGGATTGTAATGAATGTAATCCAAATGTCTTTCGAAATCCATATCGTCCTGGATAGCATGTTCCCAAAATCGTCTTTGCCAGATGGCTGCTTCCTGTCTCTTTTGACGGGATTCGTTTCTTTGTGCGCCAGGTCCAATTTCAATCAGGTATTGTTTTGTGAAAAGGCGTTTGATCTCCTTCCAGCGGATTGAATAATTGGCATCATCCTCGGGGAGTTGCCAGATGCAATGTAAATGATCGGGTAATAGGCAAATGGCGATGGTTTTAAATGGAAATTTTTGTTGCGTATTTTCCCAGGCGTTATGAAGGATGCTGCGACATTGAGGGTTATTGAAAAGAGGGATACGGTTATAAGTAACCACGGTGAAGAAAAAAGTACCCCCGTTTATGCGAAGACGGCGATATTGAGGTATGGATTAATTTTATGTGAAATTTTAAAAAATGACGCATCCATGATGCACCCTACATAAAATTCTGCCATTTATAACCCAAATTAATTAAAAGGGTGCGTTCATAACGCACCATGATTGCTGGTGGGTTTATAGTTATAATTATTACTGTTGATAGAAGTTTTTTGTTAATAAAATGCATTTCAATATTTCATCAAAGCCTACATTTAGGGAGAAAAGGAGTCTAACATGGCAATACAACATAAACGTTTAGGAAAACATGGCGTGCTGGTGAGCAATATCTGTCTGGGAACGATGAATTTTGGTTGGCATACTTCGGAAGAAGACAGTTTCAAGATTATGGATCGTGCCCTGGAACTGGGCATCAATTTCTTTGATACGGCTGATGTCTATGGCTGGGGTGTGGAACATGGTCACACGGAAGAAATCATTGGAAACTGGTTTGCTTTGGGGGGTGGTCGCAGGGATGCGACGGTTTTGGCAACCAAGGTCTTCAACCCGGTCAAACGCAAGGCAAATTTACCGGAGGTAAACAGCGATGGTCGCAGCTTATCCGCATATAAAATCCGCAAACATTGTGAAGGCAGCCTCAAACGTCTGCAAACAGATTGGATCGATATTTATCAAATGCATCATGTTGACCGCGAATGCCCTTGGGATGAAACCTGGCAGGCTTTTGGCAGTTTGATACATCAGGGCAAGGTGGTGTATGTCGGATCCAGCAATTTTGCAGGGTGGGATATTGCCACAGCCTGTCAGGAAGCTTCCAAACGCGGTATGGCGGGATTGGTCAGTGAGCAGAGCATCTACAACCTGAATAATCGTATGGTGGAACTGGAAGTCATCCCTGCCTGCCGTCATTATGGTTTGGGGTTGATCCCATGGAGCCCATTGGACGGTGGTTTGTTAGGTGGTGCTTTGGAAAAAATGGAAATCGGCCGCCGTAAGTCTGAGAATTTTGAGAAAAATGTTGCTAAAAATCGAGACAAATTGGAAAAATATGAAGCATTATGCCGTGAAATTGGGCATCCGCCTGGAGAAGTTGCGTTAGCCTGGCTGCTGCATAACCC
>JACZIY010000592.1 GCA_014860845.1 Anaerolineaceae bacterium | reverse complement strand
CGGTAATACGCGTGGTTGGGAAACCCTGGATATGCAGTTGTTTAACGAAAATGCTGAACGTATTGTCAAGGAATTGAATGAGGTTCTGGTAGCAGATCCTTGCCCCAAAGAAGATCGCTCGGTGATTTTGCTGCCCGGTATCATGTTCCTGCAAACACATGAGACCATTGGCCATCCATTAGAATTGGACCGCATTCTGGGATATGAGCTTGCCTTTGCAGGTGGTTCTTTTGTCACACTGGATGATTTTGGGAAATTACGCTATGGATCAGAAAAACTAACCGCTCGTGCAGACGCAACACTGACGAATAGCCCGGGAAGTTTTGGCTATGATGACGATGGGGTCCCTGCTCAGGATAACCTGCTGATTGACAAAGGAATTCTGGTGGGAGCGATCACTGGGCGTCAAATGGTGGAAGAAGCCAATGCACGTGCCAAACGCCAGATCTTTGATGGCAGCAGTGGAGCTAACCGCGCGACGGCTTTTTATCGAGTTCCGATTGAGCGCATGACCAACATTAACATTGATCCAGGTGAAGACGGTTCTTTGGATGATATCGTCAAAAATACCGAAAAAGGTATCATCCTGGATGGAGATAAGAGCTGGTCGATTGGATCCAATCGAGAACAATTCCATTTTGCCACTGAAATTGGTTGGCTGGTGGACGATGGCAAAGTCACGAAAGTTGTCAAAAATTCCACCTATAAAGGTGAAACGGTGAAATTCTACAACTCACTTTCTGCTGTAGGTGATAAATCCACCTGGGTTGTGCATTATGTAGACAATTGCGGTAAAGGTCAACCCAATCAGATTATGCAGCTCGGCCATGGCGTACCGGTTTGCCGGTTTGACAATGTTCGGATAGGAGAGTAACCATGAAAGAAAAAATTCTACAAACACTGACATCATTACGTGAATACACATTGTCAAAAGGTGTCACCGCTGCCTTCACATACCATGAAGAAGATAGTTACCTGATGCGTTTTGCGAATTCTGCTATTTCTCTCAATACAAACGAGCACCTGATCCGTTTGGAAATTACTGTGTATGATGACAAACGCCGGGCGAGCTATGAGATGATCACCGACTTAAACAAACTGGATGAAATGAAGCAAGCTGTAGATGTGGCAGCTGAAATGGTGAAATATGCCATGCCACTCAACTATCAACCCAGCATTCCTCATTTTAAGGAAATCTATGTGGATGAGAAAGGTTTTAATGCGGAATTAGCCGCAATGACAGGTGAAGAAAAACTTGCTTATTTCAATGAAGCAACCAAAGATCTGGAAACAGACAAAATCACACTTTCCGGTATTTTTTCATCAGGGACCAATATCCTGGCACAAATCACTACACTCTCAGAACACACCCAATACATCAGAACTTCGGATGCTCAGGTCACCATTGTTCTGGCGCATTCAGACTTGAAATGGGAAGTCACCGCAGAACAGTCTGCCCAGAAGAAAGCTGATTTGAATCCGCAAGAGTTGCTTGCTGAATTGTCATTCCTAATCGATCATTACAACAATGATCCAGCTCAACAAATACCAGTTGGGAATTATGACATTGTCTTTGGACCAGCGGCTACTGCTGAAATGATCAGTTTTATGAATTGGATTGGATTCAATGGCGGTTTGATGAAACGTGGTTTCTCATTTTTGACCGAAGACCATGTGGGCAAGAAAGTATTCTCCGAAAAATTTAACCTGACAGATGACCCATCTCGGTTGGAAACCTTTCCATTAACCCGTGATTCAATGGGAATGCCACGAGAAGCTTTTCCGCTTTTTGTAAAAGGTGTTTTCCAAAAATTTACCTGGTACCAGGATGATGCGGATGAATTTGGGGCACAACCAACAGGGCATAATGTTCCGCATAAGAGTCTGGTACTGTCCGGTGGAGAAATGGACGTCAACTCACTCGAGAAACTGGTTAAATTACCCCGCGATAAGGACATTTTATACATTCCATTCCTGCATTACATGAACATCGTCAACCCATCGAAAGCCCTGGTAACAGCCAGTTCACGCTTTGGGGCATTATTACTCAAAAAAGATGGCAGTATTGTTGTTCCTTTCAACGTGCGAGTTACCCAGAGTTTACTGGACGTCTTTGGAGAGAAAATTGCCTGGATGTCGAAGCACCAAACCGTTTACAATACCTCAGCCAGTTACGGAGCCCGTAATCCGGTGGCGATTGTCGTTCCAAAATTCATGTGTGTGAACGATCTGGAGATTTCGCATTCGAATTCTTCATATTAATTTATATCGTTTTAATCAGGGCTCAGAGGAATTCCTCTGAGCCCTGATTTTTTTAAACTTTACCAGGTGTTTTTTTGAACATGCCAATCCCTAATTTCGATTGTTGCCTTTCTAAGTGACATTGAAAAACTACATACCCCATGGATTGCTAATCAACCTGAGAATCACCTATTTACACACTGAAAATTGAGGGGCCAGGTCATGCAGGACGAAATTCTATTCCATCAAAAAAAATCATTTCAATTAAATCGATTATTTTTTCTACATCCTCAGAATGATTGTCAAATTTTGCGAAGAAAAACGGAAACATTAATCCCAATAAACCCCAAACCCCTAAGTGAGAATCTATGGCTTTAATTTGATTGGTTGAAACGCCTGTTTCGATAATTTCAGCTATTGGGGTTAAGAATTTATCATAGTATCGTTGGTTGAAGGCTGCTCGAGAAACCTGGTCGATACTTACTAAATCTTGTTGAGCCAAACGAAAAATCGATCGATCATCGATAGGTAACTGGGTAAAAACTGCACGAATGAATTTTGATATGGAATCTCTGGCACTCTCAGATTTTGATCTGATTTCAGTCAGCAATTTCTCATATCTTGAAAGGTGATCATAAAGTACTGCGAGGAAAAGATCTTCTTTGTCTTTGTAGTGATAATATAACCCTGCTTTCGATATTTGACATGCTTCCGCAATTTCTCGCATGGAGATTCTTTCGTAACCCTGAACTGCGAATAAACCGGCTGCTGTTTTAAGGATGTGATTTCGCATCTCTGATTTTGCTTGTTCAGCCATTTACCATTCCTTTCGTTCATTAATAGTCAGAAAATACTCTCAGTGACTACTAATTAAGTTGAGTCTCATTGGAGAGAACCTGGTTTTGTTCTGCAGCACGGTTTTTTAACATAAATGCAATTCCAACGAGAACCAGGCTGATGATTCCCATTATCAGGAAAGCCAGACTATATCCAGCTGCGGCACCCATTGTCTGAGTTCGTGATGCAGCAATCGCTCCCACTAATGCACCACCAACCATTTGTCCAGCACTGGTAAATATGGAAATTACTCCCTGCGCCACCGATCTTTCAGAGACTTTGGCTTCATTTAGAGTGATATATCGTAAAGGTGCCCCCAATAAGGTTGAAAGGCCTAAACCAATTAAAACACCAGAAACAATAAATAAAGAAAGATTGGAAGCAAACAGACCCAATAATGTCATACCAATCATGGTAATAAAAGTGCCGACAAGGATGACAATTCGTGATCCTAATTTATCCAGTAATCGTCCAACCATCGGTGAACCGATTGCCAACGCCAATACTACAGGCATTAACATCCAGGATGCGTTTTCTTCCTTTATTCCATATTTGGTTAATGATACAACTGCGAGTAATGGAAGGAATACCATCCCAGCTTCTGAAAAACCAGCACCCGCGGAAAGTACATAGCTAAGACGGAGTTGTGGTCGATTAAACAATGAAAGCGGGATGATTGGATTTTCTGCCCTTTTCTCAATAGTAGGTAATATAAGTAGCAGGATAAAAAATACTAAAAATAATGGGAAAACTTTAAGCGAAAATAGACTGGCAAAAAATGATTGCGTATCAAGTTGGTTGATCGCTAATGCCAAACTCGCGAGAATAACTGCAATAATTGTCATACCAAGCCAATCAAAGCGTTTTGAGGTTTCATTCCGGGTTGTGGGTAAGATTCGAATACTGAGAATAATGACCAGGAGAGCGATCGGTATATTGATGAGAAAAAGCCATTTCCAGGAAGCAAAGCTAAGAATCACGCCACCCAGAATTGGACCAATCAGGAATGCCAATCCAAAAACAGCCCCAATCAATCCAAGAGCACTGCCACGTTTTTCAGCGGGAAATGTGTCACCAATAACTGCGCTGGCAACCGGAAATATACCTCCCGCTCCAAAGCCTTGAATCGCTCTGCCAACCAAGACGAGCGAGAAATTGGTTGATAGCGCAACAACCAGAGAACCGATCGCAAATATCGAAACATCAATAATGTATATAGAACGGCGTCCAAATTGGTCTGATAGTTTAGCCATCAATGGTGTTCCGATCAAGTTGAAAAGAACATACAGACTAAATATCCAGGAAAGCGACCTTTCCGAAACGTTATAATAAGAACGGATGGCTGGAAGCGCTGGTCCAACAATCGCAATATCCAGTGCACCCATAAGAACTCCAATAAACAGAACAGTTAAGACAACATTTTTATTGCGAGACTCCATGCTTATTCCTCCAAATAATCATTCATCACTTACCGATCGGTCGGTAAGTGAATTTCATTGTAATAACATAAAAATTATTGTCAATTAAATGTATAAATTGCGTTATTATGAAAGCTTGATTAAGAAATGAAAAACTCAACGATCATGAAGAATCTAATTGGAATTCTGTTAAAATTTTTGTGTAATCCAATATTTATTCTATGGTAAACTCACCTGATTTATTGATTTGAAAATGCATTTAAC
>JACZIY010000591.1 GCA_014860845.1 Anaerolineaceae bacterium | reverse complement strand
TACTTTAACAGACTCTTAAATAGAGATTGATGAGATGAACTTAATTATTGTTTATGGTTGCTCAATCTCATTCTCAGCTTCTGCTTTAGCAACCAATGCACGGATCACATCTCCATAGGAAATTAACCCAATGATTTCTTTTTTGTCCATCACCGGTAAATGGCGTACTTTTTTCGATGCCATTATGAACATGCATTCTTCCAGAGTCGAGTCTGATGTAACTGTAATAACATTCTTGTTCATGTAGCGATCGATTTTACGGTCGATTTCACACTGCTGTAATTTTGCAATCACATGCACGAAGTCTCGCTCGGAAACTATTCCCACCAACCCCATTTCATCCACAACGGGTAATGCTCCGACATCACGGCGTGACATGATTTTCAAGGCATCCAGAATGGATGCTTTCGGATGAATGCTCCAAAGACTGCTTTGTTTCTGATCAAGAATATCCCTAACGGTTGTCATGAATTTCCTCCAAGAAATGGATTAATAATGAATTTATCCATCTAATTTCAATTGAGTAGCTGAAGAAATAATATTCCCGCTACTTTATTCTAGCGTTTTTTTCTTCTAAATTCAACCTGAATGCACCAGGTATAAGCGACTCTCTAAGTATTACTGGAAGAAGGAAGTATAAATCAATCGAATAATTGTTGCAGCCGTCACCAACAGAAAGAATGCACGGATAAATTTTGCGCCAGATCGGATAACCAGTTTGGATCCCAGAAAGGCACCACTCAATTGACCTCCAGCCATGATCAACCCCGGAATAACCAATACTTTTCCACCAATTGCAAAAAAGGTGAGTGCCATGATATTGCTGGTGAAGTTCATCCATTTGGTGTGAGCGGTTGCTTTTTTCAAATTAAAACCCAGTAGTAAGACAAATGCCAGTGCCCAGAAATTTCCGGTACCGGGTCCAAAAAAACCATCGTAAAAACCTATCGAGAGACCAAAGATTAAGTAAAAAAGTTTCGGTTTGATTCTTGTCAGCTGATCTTTCATGCCAAGATTTTTTGAGAATAACATAATCAGGAATACGATCAGCAGCAGAACAGGAATGAGATATTGCAGTAATGTCTGGGGTAATTGCTGGATCAAAAGTGTGCCAGTTGTTGCTCCAATAGCGGTATATAATATTCCCCAGCGTAAATCTTTAAGTTTGACCAATCCTCCGCGATAATAATTGATGGAGGCTGTTAAGCTGCCAAACGAAGATTGGAATTTGTTGGTACCCAAAGCAAAATGAGGTGGTATACCTACAGATAACAGGATGGGCAGTGAAATGATCCCCCCACCACCAGCGATTGAATCAACAAAACCTGCCATGAATCCACCGGCGAATAATATAAGCAGAATGGGAAGTGTGAGTGGTGGCATGAATGCTCCAATGTTCATCTGTGGGAATTATTGGTTAGGATGATAACATGATCAGAAGTGAATGAGTAGGGAAGCTGGCGATATTAAAATTAAAACCCGCTGTCAACCCCGACAGCGGGTAAACCCAGCTACTAATAGTGGAATTAGTAGCGTGAGAGCGTCGTGATGGCAGGAACCCGGTCAAACATCCAGAAAGCTAAGGGAAGACCCAAACCAAGGGTAATCCCAGAGATAGCCCAGGCGGATAGAAGCCAGAAAGCACTGAACCACCATCCGATGAAAATAAAGTAAAGCGCTCGTGCCAGAAAGGATGGCTGTTCTCTGGTATATGAACGCATTACCCATTGTCCGTCTTTCTGCACAAGGTATCGATTTTCGCGTACGGGTTTAAGCGTCATGACCTGTGGAAGGCGATTGAGCATCAGCAACCCTAATGGTAACCCGATAATGGAAACAACCAATATCCAGGCAATGGTCGTCCAGACGCCCCCCAGCCATAATCCGACAAAGATAAAGTACAAAGCACGGATTAATAAACCAGGACCTCTTTCTTGTTGAATTGAAACGCTTGAATTTGTCATCTACTTATCCTTTCTACAAAGAAATCGTTCTACCTTTGGTATCATCTCAATAAATCCAGGTGAGCGGGTGTTTTTGGTGTGCAACTTCACACCAAAAACACCCTGACCACAGACTAATGAAAGGAGTTCCTTTGCATTAATATACGGAAATTCAAGAAAAAAGTATCAAGTGAAAAAAGGATTTTATGAAAAAAATCAGACAGTTGATTTAAAGCTCTGAATAAATTTTGATTGTTTCTTTGCCTTCCAATCTGGCTTGTATCAGAGCTTGATCTGCTTTTTCAACCAGGACATTGATTTCAGCACCATCATCTGGTAAGAATGAGATGCCAGCACTGAAAGAAACGACCATTTCAAGCTTCCCCATGCGGATGGGAAATTTTGTTTTTTCACGAAAACGATCCAGAAGAGACTTAAAATCAAGGTCTTCGCGGATGTCGTCAAAAATGATGACAAACTCACTATCACCATAGCGAATGACAATATCATCCTTCCGTTTAATTTTCAAAAACGAATTTGATATTTCCAGTAAAACATCATCTGCTTCCCGGCGGTTAAGCATACCAAGAACAATTTCAAAATCGTCCAGTTTAATCATGGCAATTGCCAGACGCTTTTTAATGAAGAGAGCATTCTTAAGAGCCTGTTCACCGAACTCAAACAGGAATTTTCGATTGAAAAGTTTGGTCACATGATCGATATTTGCCAGGGTCTTAAGCATTTCATTCTGATTATTCAATTCGAGGTTTTTATTTTTTACCTGGTAGTAACTTTTGGTTAGATTCAGCACCTGTAAGAAGACCAGAATATATACAAACGATACGGAAGCTAACATTAACAGGTCATCTACTTTACCGCCCCGAATGATCTGAATGAAATAGGTGAGGGGAATGAGCAAAAATGATATGCCGAGAATGTTGATAATGTTACGGTTGGCATCAATCCGTAAAAAGATGGTATTGGGTTGAAATTTGGACAGGGATGGATGTAGAAATGCAATCCCGACCAATAAATAACCGACAGCATAAAATAATTCCATGTAAGGAACTTGCCCTAATTCGGATAACATGAAAATTTGGGAGGTAAATCCGTACAATTTGAAATAATTCAAAATCCCGATGATCATAATAATCCCTGCTCCAAAGATGATATACAGGGCGACAATCTGACCGGAGCGCAGCATAATAATCAATGCCAGAATAAAAACAATCAATATAATCGCCAGGACAAAAATGAGTTGTTGCAGTGTGCCTGCAAGGGAAGAGGGAGGTACCAGATCGTCTTTGAGGACCAGAACCCAGATGAAAATACTGGCAGAGAACGTGATGATTAATCCGTTAATCAATGTGCTGATGGAAATCTCTTTCCGATAATTCTTAATCATATAGAGCATGCCAATAAAGAAGAACCCACCTCCCAACACATAAAATACAGCTTCATAAATCAGGTTTGCTTCTGTGCCCCCCAGATAAAAGTATTTACAAAAGAAAATATTGCCAATGGAATCGAAAAATTGACCCAGACCGAGCAAGTACCATCCCCTGGCTGGATAAGGTTTATGATAAAAAACACCTACCCACATACAGACACTGGCCATGATCCCAAAGAAGATAATATAACCGGTATCAAGGGCTGGGTTTTGTCCAATGATTAGTTTGACAATGATTAAGGCAAGTCCAAAAACAGCAACAGACTTCCAAATGGTTTCTTTGGCTGTGAATTTTTTTAATAAATCCATTTATCCCTCAAGGTGAATAAACCGTTTGCAATAAAGGTGGGTAAGAATAAATTTATTATAGCAGTGCAAAAA
>JACZIY010000074.1 GCA_014860845.1 Anaerolineaceae bacterium | reverse complement strand
TGATTGATTTTTTGGATGCACAAAAGATTTTTTAAGACAAAACTTTGCTCAGGAATAGTTTAGTGCGTTCGTGGGTTGGATTTGTGAACAACACATTGGGTGGTGCTTCTTCAATTATTTGTCCTTCATCCATCAGGATTGCCCGATTGGCAGCTGCTCGAGCAAAACCCATTTCATGAGAAACAACCACCATTGTCATCCCTTCTTTCGCCAATGTCATCATGACATCCAGCACCTCTTGAATCATTTCCGGATCGAGAGCACTGGTTGGTTCATCAAACAGCATTATTTTAGGATTCATGGCTAAGGCACGTGCGATGGCAACACGTTGTTGTTGTCCACCTGAAAGTTGTAATGGATATACGTGTGCTTTTTCTGGGATTCCTACTTTTTCCAATAATTGTATGCCAATTTTTTTTGCTTCAGCAGGATTTCGTTTTCTTACCACGGTTTGAGCCAGGGTTATATTTTCCAAGACACTGAGGTGAGGAAAGAGGTTGAATTGTTGGAAGACCATGCCAACTTCTGTCCGCACAGCATTGATATTCTCAGCGGAATCGAGGGTAATTCCATCCACAACGATTTGACCCTTATCAAATTCTTCCAATCGATTGATGCAGCGTAAAAGTGTTGATTTTCCTGATCCGGAAGGACCGATAACAACTACAACCTCACCTTTGAAGATATCCAGGCTGACCCCTCGCAAGGCATGAACATGTCCAAAATATTTATGTATTTGATCAATATGAATAATGGGTTCCATTTTAACGCTCCAACTTTGTTTTTCGTTCAATCCAGGTCACGATTCTGGCGGAAAAGAGGGTTAACACCAGATAAAGTAATGCAACCATTACCCAGGTTTGTATTGGGATGAAGTTAGCAGCCATAAATTCACGTCCACGGCGGGTGATATCCGCGACCGCGACAACACTGACGAGGGAGGAGTCCTTGAGTAAAGTGATGAATTCATTTCCTACTGGGGGAAGAATAACCCGAATGGCTTGAGGAAGAATAACAAATCTCATGGATTGAAAATAATTCATCCCTAAACTACGAGCAGCTTCCATCTGGCCTTTAGAGATGCTTTGAATTCCTGCGCGATATACTTCACTCATATAGGCTGCATAACAAAAGGTCAGACCTATGATGGCCATCAGGATCGGATTTGCGCGATAATTGGAGAGTGCTTCAAAAGATAAGAATTTTCCCAAACTCTGAATGACTGATGGGAATGCAAAATACCAGAACATCAATTGAACCAATAATGGAATCCCGCGCACTAATTCAACATAGACAGTTGCTGCACCATTTAATAATTTATTTTTAGAAATCCTGCCAAGCCCAGCTACCAGTCCAAAGACCAATACCAGAATAAATGAAACCAGCGTTGTATAAATAGTGACCCCAATGCCATCTGACACAAAGAATAAAATTCGTCTAAAGGGATCTGGCTTGAAAATTATTAATAAAAGAATAATGACGATAACAACTAAAAGTAATAACCACCATCGATCAAAATAAAAACTCTTTTTATTTTGAGTATTCGCTTTTGATTCACTTAAATCATTTGAAGAAACCATTTTCTGACTCCATTTTTAAAAAGCCTGGGAGATAATTCTCCCAGGCTTTTTGATGAATGAATTATTCACCAGCGAGATATTTTGCCGCCAGATCGGCCACAAATCCAGAGTCGATAACAGCTTTCAATGCTGGATTGATTTTATCCAACAAATCCTGTCGATCTTTACAAATTGCAATACCGTAAAATTCACTGGTAAACACATCGCCAACGGTCATAAGTTTATCGGGATTCTTCTCAATGAAGCCTAATGCGGTTGGATAATCTGCAATGACCGCATCAATTTGACCATTAATTAAATCCAGAAATGCCAGATCGTAAGTGTCGTAAGGTTTGTACTCGACACCTTCAATCGCCTGTGCTTCAATTTCACCTGTTGTTCCCAATTGTGCACCAATAATTTTCCCGTTCAAATCAGCTTTTCCTGTAATTGACGTATTGCCGGCTTTTACACTAATGATCTGGCCAGCATCAATATAAGGATCACTGAATAGAAATTGAGCTTTTCGTTCATCTGTAATGGTTATGGCTGCAATTGCCATATCATATTGGCATTCAGATAAGCCAGCCAGCATTGGATCAAACGGTAAATTGATGAACTCATATTGAATCCCTGCCTGGGTAGCGACTGCTTCCATTAACTCGATATCAAATCCCACCAGTTCTTTGGTGGCTTCATCAACCATTTCAAATGGCGGAAAGGTTGCATCGGTCGCAATTGAAACGACTTCAGGTGCTGGATAGCCTGCATCCACCTGTTCAGCGGGGGGTTGTTCACCGGCAGGATAGCCCTGATCTGCCTGATCAGCAGGAGCTTGATCCATTGGATAACCCTGTTCGTCTACCTCAGGTTCGTTTGTCTTTGACTGGGCACAAGCACTTAAAACCAAACTTGTTACCATCAATATAGACATCAATACAAAAATGGTTTTTTTCATTTTTCTCCTCCGAAAAAGTTTCATTTGTTTAATTTTGGGGATTGAAATTACACGATAGATTATAGCATCTAATCAGGAACAATTTGTCATTTATTAATGATTATTCGTTATTAAATGGTGGTTTTATACATACAATCTGCATCTAAGTGAATGGATGATACAATTTAAATTAAGGTTGGTAAAGGAGAAAAAATGATGAATCTTCAAAGAGTGATTATTTTTGTTCTCGATGGTGTCGGAGCTGGTGCAGCACCAGATGCGGATATATATGGCGACATTGGGAGCAATTCCTTATCTAACACAGCAAAGGCTGTTGGTGGATTGAATTTACCAAATCTTGAAGAATATGGATTTGGCAGAATTACCCCTATGGAAGGCGTTTCAGCTGTTGATCCTGCCAAAGGCTCATTTGGAAAATTGACTCCATGTTCTTCAGGAAAAGATTCTGTCACCGGACACTGGGAATTAATGGGCATTTATCTACAAGAACCATTTCCAGTCTTCCCGGAAGGATTCCCTCCAGAAGTCATTCAGGAATTCAAAGAATTGACAGGATTGGATGTTTTGGCGAACAAACCAGCTTCAGGAACAGCTGTGATCCAGGAATATGGTGAAGAACATTTGCGCACCGGAAAACCGATCGTTTATACCTCAGCTGATTCTGTTTTTCAGATTGCTGCCCATGAAGATATCATCCCAATCGAAAAACTTTACGAATTATGTAAAATTTCCAGAAAGATGTTGGTAGGAAAATATGGAGTCGGTCGCGTCATTGCACGCCCGTTCACAGGTGAACGGACAGGGGAATTTCAGCGTACCAGCCGTCGACATGATTATCCACGCTATCCGGAGAGTGATACCATCATGGATAAGTTGCTATTAGCGGGATTTGATGTGTATGCGACTGGAAAGATCGATGATTTATTTGGCAACAGGGGGATCAGTGTAACCAATCACACGACGAATAATCATGATTCGATTCTTGCTACGATTGATTTCATGAAGAAAGATTTCAAAGGTTTACTGTTTGCCAATCTGATCGAATTTGACCAGATTTATGGTCATCGCAATGATGCCAGAGGCTATGCGGATGCCCTTGCATCGTTTGATGGTTTTATCCCTCAAATAGTGGAGAATATGAAGCCAGGAGATATCGTAATGATCGTTTCAGACCATGGAGTTGATCCTACCACTGAAAGTACGGATCATTCTCGAGAATTCAGTCCATTGCTTGTGTTCGGTAAAAAAATCAAGTCAAATGTCGATTTCGGAGTACGCGGATCCTATGCAGATGTTGGTGCAACAATCGCAGAAATATTTTCACTCGAACCTCCACAAATTGGAACAAGTTTTTTGGATAAAATTCTGTAAAATCAGGCGCTGAAAAGCGCCATTTTTAAAATGGGTTAAATACTTTTACTTCATTGAACATTATTATCAAAGTATAATTTGCCCTATGGATAATTCATTTTCAACGCAAACAATTTTGAAGAAAATGCTGCCGTGGTTTTTGTTAGGTTTTTTAGTTTTAATAGTTCTAACATTTGTGGGTGATATTCAACAAATTTTGGACCTGGCAAGAGAATTTCCCTGGCAGATATTACCAATCATGATGGGATTTACCCTGATTAATTACATCCTGAGGTTTGTGAAATGGCATTTTTATCTTAAGCAAATTGGCGTGAAGGATTTTCCAGTTCTGCAAAGTTTGAGGCTATTTGTTGCTGGTTTTCCGCTGGCTATGACGCCAGGCAAAGCGGGAGAAGTGTTAAAAGGTGTCTGGTTGAAGGACATGACCGGGATACCAGTATCACGCGGAGTATCCGTTATTGTTGCTGAAAGAATCAGTGATGGATTGGCTGTTCTATTTCTATCTACTTTTGGTGTCATTGCATACCCGCAATATGCCTATGCATTTCTCCTGGTAATGGTTTTATTGGTTGGGCTGATCATAATTTCTCAAATTAAACCGATTGCATATTGGCTTCTTGAACTAACAAAAAAAATTCCGATCATTAGAAGGTTTTCATCCCACTTATATGAATTCTATGAAGGTAGTTTTATTGTCTTCCGTCCAGGTGCGACTATTCTGGCTGTTAGTTTAGGTACGATCTCCTGGTTTTTTGAAGGTATTGGTTTTTATTTATTACTGACCGTTCTGGGTTTACCTGCAAACCAGGAGACATTCGCGAATGCAATATTTATTCTTGCTTTTTCGACAGTCATTGCAGCAGTGTCCACTTTACCAGGTGGGTTGGGCGCTGCAGAGGCGTCCATTGCAGGGATGCTCACCTTACTGGTAGGAATGAATCCTGCCAGCGCCACATTTGCGACCTTAATCATACGGCTGGCAACCTTGTGGTTTGGAATTACCCTGGGATTATTAACCTGGGTATTCTCCCTGGAATTACTGGGATTTAAGGAAAAACAATATGCAAAAGTGGAAAATTGAACTTCATTGTCATACTGCGGCTTCCCCTGACAGTTTGGTTAAAGTAAAAGATTTAATCAGGATTGCCAGAAAACGTGGTTTAGACCGATTGGCGATCACAGACCATAATACAATACGAGCTGCCTTGTATGCGAAAACCCTCGATCCTGAATTGATCATTGTTGGGGAAGAGATTTTAACCACCAAAGGTGAGTTATTAGCTTTTTTTGTAAAGGAAGAAATACCACGGGGGCTAATGCCTTTGGAAGCGATCAAAAGATTACGAACTCAAAATGCATTTATCAGCGTTTCTCACCCTTTTGACCGTATGAGACATGGTTGGGAATTGGAGGATCTAATCGAAATTACACCGCTGGTAGATGCAATAGAAATTTTTAACGCCCGCTCTTTTATATCAACAATCAATGATGAAGCCAAAGAATATGCTCGAGTAAATAAATTGAGAGGAACCATTGGATCCGACGCACATACGCTTGTTGAAGTTGGGCGAGCAACTCAATTGATCGCTCCTTTTACAGATGCTGAATCGATGAAACAATCCTTTTTGGAACCAGAATACTTAAAGAATTCTTCCTCTCCTTTGATAAGATTCAGCTCTACCTCAGCAAAAATAGCGAAGAAATTATTTGGAAAAGATAAGTTTTCGATATAATGGTTCCCATGAATCAATTTATATATGACGCTCAGCAATTACTAAATGTTCGGTTAACTGATGTTCAGGTGGATTCTTTTCGCATATATGAACAGGAATTAATGATCTGGAATGAAAAATTTAATCTAACCGCTATTCGCGATATTGAACAGATTCGCAACAAACATTTCCTGGATTCTCTAACCTGCGTTCTAGCCTGGGGGGATAATCG
>JACZIY010000073.1 GCA_014860845.1 Anaerolineaceae bacterium | reverse complement strand
TTTGAACAAACCATTCCCTTTGTCTTCAAAGCCAGCCATATGGGTCATGATCAACCGCAAGGTGATCGGTTGGGGGTAGGTAGCTGGAATCTCAAAATCAAGGTAGGTATTGACATCTGCGTCCAGATCCAGCTTTCCGGCCTCCACCAGTTGCATGACTGCCGTCCAGGTGAAAAGTTTGGAGACAGAACCAGGCCGAAAGAGGGTGGTGGCGGGATCGACAGGGGTTTTATTTGCCAGATCTGCGTAACCATAACCTTTGGCAAAAAAGACTTCCCCATCTTTGACGACCACAACCACAGCACCGGGCACGTGATTGCTTTCCATACTGGTTGCCATGACACCATCCACAAAAGCGGATATATCTGCCGGGTCGCTGGGACTGCTTGCAAGTGTTTGCGCGCTGGCAGGTATGGAAAAAATTAATAACACACCAATGATTAGAATCATGGTGGATGCAATCTGCATCAAAAATCTAGATTTTGATACGGATAAATTCATAGGTTTTGCTCCTTTCAGATGGATTCATTATTATTTACGTAAAAATAAGCTGAAAGTGGCGACCAGTAGAAGTTGGATCATGGTAATTTCATGGGGATCAAAAAAGTCTGTTATTATCCTATAATAAATTAACCGAGATGTGAAATGAAATTTGAACGCAGTATCTCTATTCGTTGTAAACCGGAAGAGGTTTTTGTGTTCTTACGAGATAAGGACCAATGCCAGCAAGAACCGGGTTCGCCTGTTTTAGTATTGAAAAAAACCACACCTGGTCCTGTAGAAGTTGGTACCCAATATCGCGAAGTCGTGCAGATGTTCCCTTTGATCAAAGGTGAAATTCTATCCAGCGTGCAATGCTGCGATCCGCCACGCTACCTGGAGGAATCATTTCGAGGGACAGGAATGGAAGGATACCTGGCGTATGAATTTATTCTGAAAGAAGAAGGAACGCTTCTGATCCAACGTGAGACGATCCAATTTCACGGTTTATTTGGATTATTTACTCCTCTTATGGAGCGAATGTTGTTGAAAGCAGTGGAAGCCAGATTGGAAGGGATTAAG
>JACZIY010000590.1 GCA_014860845.1 Anaerolineaceae bacterium | reverse complement strand
CCAGGTATTCATGGTGTCGATGGTAAGACTTTCGGATATTTAGTCAGTAATCTGGCTCAGTCGGCTCCCGGAGCCATGGCAGCACATGTTTCCAACAGTGGTGGTAATGGTGGCGGAATGCCCGCAGCGCATGGCGTGGATGGCAAAACCTTTGGTTCTTTAGTAAGTGAGTTAGCTCAGATGTACCCGGGTGCAGTAGCCAGTCATGTAGGCGGTAAGTAATTCTCATTTCAGGTCTGGTTCCTCTTCATCAGATCTCCTTCATAAAATAGCCCCAGAACAGCGGGGCTATTAATTTTCTTGTAAATGAGGTTATGATTAGGATAAAGTCATTTTGAAGAGAGATATTATGCAAGCTCAAGATTTATCATTCAAGACAGACCAGTTTGTTTTCATCTATCGTCTGGCAGGCATCCTGGTAAGAGACGGAAAAGTACTGCTGCAGCGCACGTTAATTGACCCAGGTTATGCCTTTCCGGGTGGACATGCAAGTTTCCCTGAAACGAACGAAGAAACACTGATGCGCGAATTCAAGGAAGAAATTGAAGCTGATATTCGTGTGGGTGATCTGAAATGGGTGGGCGAGATCTTCTTTCCCTGGCAGGGGAAGCCCTGCCAGCAGATTTGCCTGTATTACCGTATTGAACTACTCGATGAGTCGCAAATTCCGCTGGAGGGCAGCTTCATCGCACGCGAATTTTTTAATGGCAGAATCTTTGAACTGGAGTTCAGCTGGATAACAATCGATGATCTCGATGTCATCCTGTTGTATCCACCGATTGCCAAAGAATTATTGAAAAAATTGGATGGTGGCGTTGAGCATTTCGTTTCTAAACAATCATAATAATATCTGTTCTCCAGGAAATCCGATCTACAATTAACCTATCAATTCTTGACAGGTGGTTTACGATGGACGATATTACGCTTACTTTGATTGTGATTCTGGTTACAGGCCTGTTGGTCATCCTCATTTTTGTGTTGGTGGGTCGCAATCGCTCCGAACAGGAGAAACGATTGGCTCAAATGGCGCTGGAACGGGGTTGGAAGCACGAAATTGTGCGTGAACCTCTGGTTTACGGGCAACGCTTGCATCATAATCAGTGGACCTTGGAACTACTGAATACATCCAGTGGCACATCAGCCGCCCCGGGTTCCAGCACCGTGGTATCCTCAACTGTCTGGCGAGCCCCACAAACGGGCAGTACCATCCTGATTGGTCGACGTACTTCGCAGGCTGATCTAGGTGGGCTGGGAGATGCGCTTATCCATTCGATCTTGGAAATGGCGTTGGGAAATGAAGCTGATGGTCTCGTTGAAGTTTCAGCTGGGACCGAAAATTTCCGGAAAAATTTCATGATCTGGACGAGAGATACCGAAACAGCCAAAAAATTGGTCACTCCCTTTTTTGAGTCAGCATTGCTCAAATGGAAAAATACCTCTCCAATGCTAAAACGAACCACAAAAGGCTTGCAAATAGAACTACATGATACCCGCTTGAAGAAAGTAGAAGATATCGAGATACTGGTTAAGCTGGGCGATCTGTTACTTTCACAAGAGTAAAAATTATTGCTGGATCATTGGATGCTTCCAGAAAAACTCCCACATCGTTTGGCTGGCATTGATGTCATCACTGGTTTTCCCAACAATCCACTTAGGCAAGGGATCACCACCTGGCCAGGAATGCCCACCACCATCTATGATGTAATAATCGACATCCGCATTCTGGTCGCAATCTGTGTAGCGAAATCCACTCACTTCACCTGTTGCTGGGATGATTTCTGGCGTGATGTCACAGCCATTCTTTTCAGCCATTTGTTGCACCCATTCGGTGATAAGAGGAAAGGGAACATCAAAGGACTCAGAAGGTCCACCATTAAAGGGGACAATCGGATCATCAGAACCATGAAAGATGATGGCTGGCACCGATCGTTCAGTCTGGCAGTTCTCCCAGGCAAGCACATAAGCCCCAGCCACCCCGCCAAAGGCAGCAATGCGATCGGATAATTTGCAAGCCAGCTGGAAAGACATCCCACCGCCGTTTGAGAGTCCATT
>JACZIY010000589.1 GCA_014860845.1 Anaerolineaceae bacterium | reverse complement strand
GCTGCGGAAGAATCTGCGCCTGGTTCCTGCACCTCTGTTGCTGCAGGAGCGCATCCAGTTACCAATATTGATAACACCACAATAATACTTAATACGAAGATTAAGCCGTTATGTTTTCTTAACATTGTGTTCTCCTCATTTCTCTAAATTTGTTTTCGTCATTCAGGGTTCGATGATTTCCGTAATGTTTTAGCGGCAATTTATTACAAAACGATAAACGGGACTGAATAAATTTTCTTCTTTTCTGCCTCCTTCATTTTGCATTTATATTAAGTTTTGGGGATGAAAATCTAACCAAAAGGACATATATTCGTTAAAAACATACAATCAAATATCACTGATTGTTTTTGAAAAATAGAATTTATACTTTGGTTGTAATGAATGAAGGTGTTTTGTGCAACCAGTAAAAATTATTAAGAATGAAAATCAAATATTGGGAATTAATAATAATAGTAGAATAAATTTATAACGTTGTCAACAAAATTTGACGATAAAACTAGTTTTGACTGAATTTATTATGTTGTTTTTTTATTATTACAGTTTTTCTTAAAGATTATGAAGGGACAAATTATGCCAGAAATAATAGAGGAAAACCAAAATGGATATGAAGAATTGAATGTGGTAGCAATTTGCCAGGATCTTATCAGAATAAATAGTATTAATCCCCCGGGTGATGAGCTAACCATAGCCAGGTATTGCAGTGACTTTCTACTTCGATTAGGTTTCGAAATAAGACTTCTTCAACATTCTGAAAAACGTGCGAGTGTTTTAGCTCGTTTGAAAGGATCGGGGCAAGTGCCAGGCGTAATGGTTTGTGGTCATTTAGATACAGTGCCGGTCGGTGCAATTCCCTGGAAGCATGCGCCTCTGGGTGGGGAAATTTCTGATGGTAGGATATGGGGAAGAGGAACATCGGATATGAAAGGTGGAATCGCTGCAATTTTGGCAAGTGCACAAGCCCTTGTTAAATCTGATTTCGCTCCTCATGGTGATTTATGGGTTGGGTTGACAGCTGGTGAAGAGACAGATTTTCTTGGTGCTTTAGAGATATCAAAACACCATGAGGTATTACCGCTTCAGATATTATTGATTCCTGAACCAAGTTCGAATGAAATATTTCTAGCTCAGAAAGGTGCATTGTGGATCGAAATTGGAATGGAAGGTAAGACTGCCCATGGATCCATGCCTGATTTGGGCATCAACACTGTAGAATTGATGTCCCAATTTATTCATCAATTTAAGACT
>JACZIY010000588.1 GCA_014860845.1 Anaerolineaceae bacterium | reverse complement strand
GCTCATGAGTCTGTCGAGATGGTGAAGCATTGATTTCTCGTTCCAGAATTTCTACACATTGTTGATATTGGTGTACCATTGCTGGACGATTTCCCATTGCTGCATAATTCCTCATAGCTTGCCTATATGCATCTTCAAATAAAATATCCTCATTTATTGCTCGATGACAATATTCTAGAGATAAGTCATAGTTGGATTGATCAAAATAAATTATAGAAACCTGAAGAAGAATATTTAGGAAAATTTGACGAAGATATTCTCTAGGACTTAAAACCCAGTTGTAATCGATTTCTGAAAGGAAATTGCCTTTGTAAAATTTTATGGCTTCTCTGAAATGAGAAAGTTTACCAATTGGATCTTGAACTTGATTTCCTTGAGCGTTTTCCCTCAAGAAATTCTCAACATCATATTCATAATCAAGTTTGTTATTAAATCTGTAAACATTTTGATCCAATATGACAGATTCTTTTCCTAAGGCACGTCGCAGCCTGTAAATTGTGTTTTTAAATCGGAATTTGGCTTCCTGGACGGTTGCATCCTGCCAGAAGATCAAGCTTATTTCTTCTCTTGTCATACCTTCCGGATGAGCCATAAGCATAAACAGCAAGTCACGAGCAGCCTGAGTCTGCCACTTAGAGCTTGTAACGATGTGATTATTTACCACCACCTGCATTCGGCCTAAAGAACGAATAATAATTGTTGGTGGTGCAAATGGTATTGCAATTGCTTTTTCTCGCAATTCTCGACGCAGAGCAGGTAATCTCTCTAAAAACCTATTAATTTGTCCAATGAAAAGAGAATACTCCTTTTCAAGTAAATCAGGTGAGTAACTAACTAAGAATTTTTTGAAACGACTAGCACTTGATATCAAAGAAACATTTGGATATTCACTCTCCAAACTAGAAAAAACAAACAGCAGATGCTCTATCACTTTTTCAGATCGATTGTTATTCATATAAGCTAAAGCCAGATATAAATGAGCTTTTTCAAACTGAACTTTATGTCCACCAGTCTTAAAAAACTCGCATGATTTTTCAAGAGAAGAAATAATGTCGTTTGCTTTATTTTCTTTTATCTTTACGCCAGAGTATTCCAGCTCGATAAGATGATGTTCCATAGCAGATCCATTAGCTCCTACCAATTCAAAAGCCTGTTGAAAAAGGTTTTCACTTGTTTCAAACTCTTTGCGATTTGAGGCTAACAAAGCCTTTTGAATTTTGATGTAGACCTGTAAAAAATGTTCCTGAGTACTATCAGCTAAGACCTCTGCCATATAATACGCTTGCATTGCTTGTTCATCTGCCTGGATTTCAGCATAGATATCACCAATACCAGTTAATATGAATGCCTCCATACGTGCATACCCACATGACCTTGCGTAACTTAATGCCTGTTCGAAGGAAAGACTGGCATTTTTATAATCACCTAATAATTGTTGTAAAACACCCAGATTATTGAGTAAATTGGATAGCCAGAGCGGATTTTCAACCTGTTTCCAATACTTCAATGCAGATAAATAATATTCTTTTGAAAGAGAATAATTCCCTAAATTTTCATAAACAAGACCGATTTCTATTTGAATGATCGCAATATTTTTATCATCATTTATGGATCTCATCATTCGAAGAGCACTTTCTAAATTGGCCAGAGCCTCCTGTAAATTCCCCTTATGAAAATCACATAGTCCAATACAACGAAGAGCTTCTCCCTTTTGTTTATTTAATGATTCATCACTTCCAATCAATGACAAAATTTCAGAAGAATCTGTAATTGATTCTTCGAGCTTACCTGATAATCGAAATGTAGCAGATCGCATTGATAATGCAATGATCATTTCTTTGTGATGTTCTGGCAAAGTCATCGAATTTAAAGCTTGATTGTAGAGTGTCATTGCTAATGCGGTATTTCCCAAAACCCAGGCCACATTCCCCTGAAGAGCGACGATATATGGATTTGAATTTAACACTTCTGCAGGTAGAGAATCAAGCCAGGCTGAAAGTGTCGATAGTCTACCATTTATAATCATTTCTAAACCAACTTGTTCAATTAGTTGGATAAGGTTTTTTTGAGAACCCAATCTCCGATAGATGGAAAAAGCTTGATCCCACTGATCATTTTGGATACTCATTTTGGCGAGATTATGAAGGATAGCTTTGGCAATTTCAGGTTGTTCAGCAATTATGGTATTCTGTAAAAAATCAAGGAACAGTGGATGATATCGCAACCAGTCTCCCGCTTCTCCAACAGGCATCACAAACAAATTATATTGTTGAATCACACTCATCCACTTTTGCCAGGGAGCATTCTCATCAGAAATAACTGGACCAATCACCTCTACACATCGATTTACATTAAACTCTTCCAACAAACTGGACCAAAGTAAAAAAGAATTGATCTCCTCAGGTAGTTGTTTTATTACCTGTGAAAAATAATCTTGCAATGAGAAACCGGAAACCCGACCCAATCTTGCCTGGAGTGCAGAAAGCTTTTTGTCCACCTGGCTGGTCAGAAGAATTCCGGTTATCCATCCTTCGGCATTTTGTTTGATTTCGTCAGCTTGATCAAGGCTAAGAGATAATTGTTGGTTTTGTTGAAAGAGAGCTTGAATTTCTTCTGATAGGAATTCTAATTCCTCATAACTCAATCCATCTACTTCGGATCGTGCCGCCAGATTTGGCAACACCGGAAGCGATAATAGTGTTCGCGAAACAAAAATAAAATGGCAATTATCATCCAGATCCAATAACAACTTGCTTATAAAGTTTTGAATTTCGATACTATCATTAACCAGATGATAATCATCAAGGATAATTAAGAAATGTTCGGATATATTTTCAAAAACATCATTAATTAATATATTTGCAATATAATCGCCATTAAATTTTCCCTGATCGCCAGTTAAAGCTGCAAATGTTCTTTGACCGAAAGACGGAAATTTCTGTTGGATGGATGCTGCTAGATATGCAGTAAAGCGTATTGGATCAATATCCAATCGATCGATTGAATACCAACACACAGGTATCCTTGAATGGGATACAAAATCTACCAATAGAGACGTTTTTCCATATCCGGCAGGGGCAGAAACCAGTACCAGTCGCTTGTCAATCATTTCTTCCAAAAATTGAATAAGCCGTTTTCGCTCAACGAGATCTTTCCTGCGACGCGGCGGGGTTATTCTTGTTTGGATGATTGATTGGTTGCCTAACATGGGATTTTTAAAACACTCAATTGGGTCTTTCGCTCTGGATTTTCATTAATCATTGGATGAATGATTATAATATAAACCATAATCCTCATTATTTACTTTTCAATTACTAAAACAAAAATTGAGCTTGATTTCCAATAATTTAATCCAGGATTGGTAATACGGTTGGCTTATATCTGGACGATTGTTTTTGTTTTGGATCCAGAGCTAATATTACTCTTCTACGTTAAAT
>JACZIY010000587.1 GCA_014860845.1 Anaerolineaceae bacterium | reverse complement strand
TTTCATCCGTAAAAAATACGGAGATGGTAATTAATTCGGAAAAATATTTCAGTATTTTACAAAAAAAATACTGAATTAATACTGTTTTCATAATGCCTGTTTTCCTCTATTGTAGCTAAACAGGTTATTTTTTAATTTAATCCTGCTTACATATCCAATTATTTCTTCTCTTGAGGAGGAGAATCCCAGATGTTAAAACGAATTAAACATAATTTGCAAAAACTGCTGATCGCAACATTGATTGCGGGATTATTCCTGATGACAAAACCGCTGTCACCTGCAATGACGCAATCTTTAAACACTGGAACAAAATCAAGCGAGTCGGATGGAATTCTTGCAATGGTGGTTCAGGAGGATGGACGAATCATCGTTGGGGGTACTTTCACCTCCATGCGGGGACAACCACGGAATTTCATTGCGCGATTAAACGCTGATGGCTCGCTGGATATGACCTTCGACCCAGGGGCAAATTCCTTCATCCATACCTTAGCCATACAAGCAGATGGCAAGATTTTGGTGGGTGGTGACTTCACCGAAATGGATGGACAAACGGAGGAAAGGATTGCCAGGCTTAATGCTGATGGGACATTAGACACTGATTTCAGCGCTAAGGCAAATAATAGTGTCCATGCGCTGATTATACAAACGGATGCAAAGATTCTGGTGGGTGGGGACTTCACAGAATTAAATGATTTGAGCCGCAATCACATCGCGCGGGTAAACCCCGATGGCAGTTTAGATGATTTTAATCCCGGAGCAAATGGCATCGTGAAAACACTGATTGTGCAGACAGATAATAAGATCGTGGTGGGAGGTTATTTCACAGAAATAACTGGTGAACCCCGAGATCACATTGCACGTCTTGAGACAAATGGCGCGCTGGATGCTGCTTTCCAAGCGTCAACAAATAACAATGTTTTTGCCCTGGCTTTGGACGCTGATGGAAATATCCTGGTGGGGGGAGAATTCACAATGCTAAACAGCCAACCCCGCAATTACATGGGTCGCCTGGACTCGGAAGGAAATCTCGATTCCACTTTCGATCCAGGAGTTGATCATTTCGTCAACTCATTGGTTGTGCAGAATGATGGGATGATTGTTGTAGCTGGTGACTTTACCCATCTTGCAGGTGTTCCACGTAATTTCATCGGTCGGCTTTCCTCGGATGGTCTGCTGGACATGAATTTCGATCCAGGGGCGAATGATGGAATTAATATTTTGTTGTTGCAATCGGATGGGAGGATTCTTGTTGGCGGGTGGTTTAGCCAAATTGGAGCTGAACCACGCAACCTCATAGCCCGTCTGCATCCTGATGGTTCTATTGATGCCAGCTTTCGCGGTGAAAACTATATTTTCTTGCCCCTGGTCATCAAGTAATTCTTTGGAAAGAAATACTTCATAATTTAATGGTCCGGATGTGCCATCATATTTTTAATGATTTCATCAACTAAAAAAATCCTTAGGTATATCTAAATTGAAGATTAAGGAATCATCCTAGCAGTTGGATGAAAATCGCTCATGATTCCAACTGATCAAATAATAATAAACGGAAATGATCTCATCAACGGGATGAGTTGACTGAGAATAAGATCGACTACGTATTAAAAGCCATTTCCTCCGTAAAAAATACGGAAATGGTATCAGGACAAAAATTTTCTCCGTAATTAATGAATTAAAAAAATACTGGAATAGTACTGTTTTCAACCTGTCTGTTTTCTTCTATCGTAGAAGGGCAGACATTTTATTTTTTAAGGAGGAATTTTCATATGAGCATTGGTTCCAATCTGGTTTTGAATATCCCTTATGAAACCTCACTTGCAGCTCACCAGATGTACAATGCCCAGAATAACTACCTCCGCATCGGCGATCGTTTAGAGAGCATTGCTGAGAAAATTCATCTTTCTCTTTTTGATTCAACTTCCATTTTGGATCAACTCACAATTTTTCTTCTGGCACTTGCCAGCAGCTTTCAATATGCAGAATTGCTGCCTGATTCTCTGGCTTCCAATGCTTCTTTGAAACGGATGGATTGGAAATATGCGCTGTATTTACCAGCAAACCATCCTGGCATTCATAAAAATGTACTCTGTAATTTTCGACAGGGACTGCATTCTTCCAGCAAAGCGATCCATGAATTTGGAAAGCTACTTCAAATTGTTTCTGAATTTGGATTGTTTCAAAACTTAAAGAACCATTCCCTG
>JACZIY010000586.1 GCA_014860845.1 Anaerolineaceae bacterium | reverse complement strand
CGTGATCTATTGCCCAACCTCTGTGGTTAAAACGACAGGCTGGTGGATTCAAACCTGTTCAAACAGGTTCACATTAACAATACTACAATTTATTAATCATTTCAGGTGGTTCGGAATTAAAAAGGTTCATTATTATTCGAGTAGTAAATTTCTTTTGGTTCTTGTATGGTTGAAGAATTTCTCATGTCCTCATCATCACATTTTTCATATTTTATGAAGGTCTTATTATTGGCATGATGATCTTTTTGGTTTTTTACATAATCGATGGCAACATTCAAATTTCGTTCACTGATGGAAAGCACTCCATAGCCTCGCTGCCAATATAAGTCAGAGAAATCAAATGAACTGGCTCCCTTCAAGCCTTTTACAATATCGGCAATTGAACATTTTGGTGGAATTTCCATGATTAAATGTATGTGGTCAAAGAATGCATTGACTGCAAAAATACAACAATCTAAATTTTTGGCTTTATTTTCCAAATAAGGAAACAAATCCGATTCTAATTTCTGTGTAATGAGTGATTCTCGATTTTTTGTTGACCAAACAAGATGATAATAGAGTCGAGCATAGACCATTGTACTCTCCATGAAGGTTTGATGAATGTCAAAAATTTATTTTATCAAAATTAATTATTTATGTTTAGAATATATTCCTTTGTAAATTTGTTTCTGTATCTGCGATCAAAACCACATGTTGGTTGACAAACCTGTTCAAACAGGTTCTTTAAACAACCGGATGAATCCGGTTTGATGCTGACAGACGCAGGTTTTAACCTGTGGCGTATTGTGTGGCGTGATCTATTTCACAACCTCTGTGGTTAAAACCACAGGCTGATAGATTCAAACCTGTTCAAACAGGTTCACATCGCAACCGGATTCATCCGGTTTGATGCTGACAGACGCAGGTTTTAACTTGTGGCATGTTGGGCTGCGTGATCGATTGATCAACATCACCTGTGGCGTGATTTGTGGCGTGATCTATTGCACAACCTCACCTGTGGTTAAAACCACAGGCTGGTAGATTCAAACCTGTTCAAACAGGTTCTTCTCACAACCGGATTCATCCGGTTTGATGTTGTCAGACGCAGGTTTTAACCTGTGGCATGTTGGGCTGCGTGATCGATTGATCAACATCACCTGTGGCGTATTGTGTGGCGTGATCTATTTCACAACCTCTGTGGTTAAAACCACAGGCTGGTAGATTCAAACCTGTTCAAACAGGTTCACATCGCAACCGGATTCATCCGGTTTGATGCTGACAGACGCAGGTTTTAACCTGTGGTGTGTTCTTCTAATTAGGGTTATGCTTCTTCTTCCGTTTCATCCCCCGTTTTATCCTCCGGCAGTTGCACGGTGCGGATCCAGTAATCCCCAATTTTACAGACCGCTTCACGCAGGCCACTGAAGGTGACCGGTTTGGTCACAAATCCACTGGCACCCTGTGCATACGAAAATTTCTTATCACGCTCAGCGCTGGAGGTGGTCAGCACCACCACCGGGATCCCACGCAGGTTGGGGTCTTCTTTTAATTCAACCAGGGCTTCGCGTCCATCCTTGCGGGGCATGTTAAGATCCAACAAGATTAAGTCAGGACGGGGTGCCAGGTCGGGATCGGAATAACCTCCCCGCTGGTGCAGGTAATCCAGCATCTGCTCGCCATCCTCCACAATGTAAATCTGGGCGTTCATCTGGCATTCATCAATGGCTTCCCCAATCAGGTAAATATCATCCGGATCATCTTCCACCATCAGGATAATCTTTTTATTCTGTGTCGTTTTCATGATTGTTAAGCCTTTCTCTCAATTGTTTTCTGGGCAATCGAACTACAAAAGTGGTGCCTTTTCGGGGGGAGCTATGCGCTGAGATGGTGCCACCATGGTTATCCACAATTTTTCGGCAGATCGTCAACCCCATGCCAATTCCGGGGAACTCCCCGCTGGCATCCAGACGTTGGAAGGGTTGGAAAATGCGATCCAGATATTTTTCGTTGAAGCCGATGCCATTGTCCTGCACGCGGATTTCACACATGCCCTCGTTGTCCGTCACGTCCCTGGGATAGGGGCTGTATATATTGATTTCCGGTTGCCGTCCGGGTGAATGGAATTTTAGCGCATTGCTGATCAGATTTTGGAAAAGTTGGCTGATTTGAACTTCATCAGCTTCCAGGGTTGGCAATTCCGAGATTGTAACTTTTGCATGTTTTTGCTCCACCTGCCAATCCAGATCAATCAGCACCTGCCGGATAATCTGCTCCATATTTACCTTACTGAATTGGTACGCTTTGTTGATGGAGCGTGAGAACGTCAGGGTTTCACTCAATAAAACTTGCATCCTGGCAGCAGCATCGCGCATTCGCTGCAGATAATTCATACCTTTGGCATCCAGTTGACCGCTGTAACGGTCTTGCAACATCTCACCAAACGTCTGTATTTTGCGCAAAGGTTCCTGTAAATCATGAGAAGCCACATTGGTGAAGTTGCGCAGTTCCTCGTTGCTGTGTTCCAGATTTAGGGTGTACTCTTTTAACTCCGCTTCCTGACGATCGCGTTCGGCGGCCCGTTCCGCAATTTCATCCGCCATATCATCAAAGGAGTGTGCTAATTGCCCCAGTTCGCCTTCTTTATATGAGACTCCTGTACGAGCCGTCAGATCCCCTTTGGCCAATTTCTGGGTGGCTTCCACAAGTGCTCTCGCCTGTCGGATGATCAGGGCATCTCCCAGGAACCACATGAAGATTAACACCAGCAAGACGACTACCACCATAATCGTCAGGTTTCTTTGGAGTGTGAAATTGGCGGTTTCAAAAGCAATCCGGGTTGGCAAGCCCATAATCACCGATAGGTTGCCAGTGGTGCCTTGAATTTCACTGATGGCGTAAATGGTCTCCTCACCGCTCAGTCCTTCTCCCAGCAAATAGCCATTTTTTTGTTCCCATAATTGCGCCACAATATTCGATGCTGGCAAACGATATCCGCGCCAGCGATCATTATCCGGGAAATGGGAGAGGATCGTTCCAGTTTCGTCCATGACAATCAATTCGCCACCCTCCGGCAAACCCGCATCTTTAGCAAAGTCGTAAAACCAGATCAAATCCAGGGACACATTGGCAACATTGGTAAATTGGTCCTGCATATCATACACAGGGTAACCGACCGACATGACTGCTTTCCCTGTCACCCGGCAGATATGATATCCACTCATCGTAAAATCGGTGGCTTTGATCAAATTCTGATAATGATCGCAACTCTCAAAATCTGGAGGGGCGTGTTTCTCGGGTGGGCTGCAAACAATATTTCCCTGTAAATCGGCCACATAAAAGGCAGAGTAATAATCAAAATGTTCCTCAAACATATGCCAGAAAATTGCATTGCATTCATCATATCTCTGCTCACGCACGGTAGGCAGATGAGATACTGTTAATAAAAACGATTTGGCATTATCTACCATCAAGGCTTCCACACTGGAGGCTACCTCCGACAGGTGAATGACCTCATCCAGCGTGTCCTGCTTGGCAGCTTCACGTTGGTTGAGACCTACCTGCACCAACAGCAATATCCCGGGAACAGCCGTCAGAATGATGATCAAAATCAATCGACTGCGTAAAGAGGAAAAAAAATTTGACATAATTGCCTGACTTTTAGGAAATAATCAATAGATAATCCTTATTATAGTGATTTTTCATCACTTTTGACAATCATTTTGCCCCTTTTCCACGGATAAAATAAAAGAGGTTGATCTCATTCGACCAACCTCTGTCTTTCCTCATCCGCAGCCGCCACCGCAGCCATCGCCGCTACCGCAACTCGCGCATCCACCTCCACCCAATCGACCGGCTGCCAGCTCATCTTCTGTCGCCATGCGTAAGTCCACAATCGTAGCTGAAAATTTTAGTTCTTTACCTGCCAGGGGATGATTCAGATCCAGACGTACATCCCCTTCACCGATCTCCATAATATTGGCATTGATCAGACGACCCTGCTGGTCACTCAGTCGGATTGTTTTGCCAATGGCGAAATCAAAATTGGAGGGGAACTGTTCCTTGGGGATATCCACAAAGGCATTGTTATCGTATTCACCATAACCATCAGATGGTTCCACATTGATTTCACGTGACTCACCAATTTGCATGCCAAATAATTCTTTTTCCAACCCGGGAATGATGTTGCGATGACCCTGAATGAATTGTAAGGGACCATACCCATCACTTGAATCAATGACTTCACCATCTACGGTTAATGAATATTCCAGACTCACAACCAGATCCTGGGCAACAATATCGGGGGTTCGTTCTACCATTATGTACTCCTTATAATTTTTAAAAAGACTTTTTCAGTCAGGTTTCCAGCGATTATAACAGATCAATTCAGGAAATCAAATAACATGTAGGATCAGGAATTCTCCGCCAAAACACCTTGCCTGTGCTGATTTGAAAAGTTACATTTTATCAATACAATTAATGAAAAGACAAAAAGTGAGGAAACCGGTGCCAGCAACCGAACGCCAGTTCCAGAAAATTGGTAAGAATCCCAAAGATCCGCTCGATTTCCAGGACGCGGATATGATTCTTTCACGTGGTTACCTGTACGAACGTGAAGATCACTTTTCCAAAGCCATCAAAGAATACCGTTCCTACTTAAGAAAGCATGTTACCGATCCCTGGGTATACGCGCACCTGGGATATTGCCTGCGCGAAAACTCAAAATTTCCGGAAGCCATGAAGATGTTCGAACGTGCTTTGGAACTGGACCCATTTTATGGCTGGGCGTATGCGCAGCGTGGCAGTGCTCATCTCTGGCTGGAAGATTATGAGCTGGCTTTAACTGATCTTAACAAAGCCAAAAGCTTGCTACCAGGGGATGCCTGGGTTCTAGCCACCCTGGGAGAGTGTTACCGGGAATTGCAGCTTTATGAACAGGCGATTGAAATATTCACCCAGGCGCTGGAAGCCAGACCAAACTATGTCTGGGCGCTGGCACATCGCGGCCGTGTTTACCTGGATATGGGCAAATTTACGGAAGGCTATGAAGACTTACAACACGCTCTTAAGTTGGACCCTGAGTATGCCTGGATCCACTATAGTTTGGGAGAAGCTTACCGCAAACAGGGTTTGCTGAATGAAGCCTTGCATGCTTATCAGCAAGCGCTTGAAATCCTGCCGGATTATCCCTGGGTGTTCAGCGCGCGTGGTCAACTCTACCAGATGATTGGAGAACTTGATAAAGCCCTGGCAGATTTTAACCGCCTGGGAGATTTCTGGCCAAAGGATGCCTGGGTGTATGCCGTGCGCGGTGATATTCTGGAACAGATGGGCAAAATCGAAAATGCCCTGGGTGCTTTTCAGACAGCAGTCAAATTGCGCAGCGATTATGGCTGGGTACATTGCCGCATCGGGATCATTCACCGACTACATCATCAATTCGACCAATCTTTGGAAGCGTTTGATAAAGCGTTGGAAATCATGCCTGAATTTGGGACTGCCTGGGTGGAACGTGCAGAGACCTATCGACAGTTAGGAGAATACACACAAGCGCTGGCTGATCTAGAAATCGGCAAAGCCTTATTGGGTGAAGACGCCTGGATGTATGCGGTCATGGCAGAGGTGCAACGCGGATTAAAGCAAAGCGACCAGGCACTGGAAAGCTTCGCCCGTTCACTGGAAATTGACCCAGATTACGATTGGGCGCTGGCTCATCGTGGTCGACTGCGGCGCGAATTAAAACAATATGATCTGGCACTACAGGATTTTAACGAGGCTCTGATCATCAAAGACAATTACGTTTGGGCGTATTACCAGCGTGGTGAACTTTACCAGGAAATGGGAGATTCGGAAGCTGCCTGGGCAGATTTCCAAAAAACCCTGGAACTCAACCCAAAATACTATTGGGCGAAAGCTGGTTGTGCCGAAATCCTGATCCAGGGACAATATTATGAAGAAGCAATTCCCTATCTGGAAGCCTTCCTGCAGGCTCGTCCAAAAGATGCCTGGGGGTTGGGACAACTGGGGTATGTCTTTGAAAAAAGTGGTCAAAGAGACCAGGCTCTACTGAATTACTGGCAGGCGCTCACCTTTGATCCCGAAAATGCTTGGGCGAAACAACGTCTGGATGCACTCCAGAATATGGATTAAAATAACACACATGAAACAGAAAACTACGAAAACGACTGACAAAAAATTAAAGAAACCGGGGAAAGCTTCCATCATCAAACGGATCCTGATCGGACTGTTTCTGATACTACTCCTGGCAATTGTCGGGTTTGTGATCTGGGGTAGCACCCCGGCAAGTCCGGATGCTTCGGCATTGCAGGCACTTGTATCCGATGAACGGGTAACAATTTCAGAAGGCCAGTACTGGATGCAATTCTCACCAGCCAATCGCACCCCCACCTCCGGGTTAATTTTCTATCCTGGCGGTCGCGTTGACTACCGGGCTTATTCACCCTTGATGCGCGAGATTGCCAATGGAGGCTATTCCGTTTTCCTGGTCAAAATGCCGCTCAGCCTGGCAGTATTTGGCATCAACCGGGCTGATGCTGTTCTGGCTGCCAATCCGGAAATAACCACGTGGTTTATCGGTGGGCATTCACTGGGAGGTGCCATGGCAGCCTCCTATATTTATAATAATCCAGTCGGGATGCAGGGAC
>JACZIY010000585.1 GCA_014860845.1 Anaerolineaceae bacterium | reverse complement strand
GTCATCAGTACAGTAACATTGGATGGGTCAGACAGAGTAAAAGAAGCACGCGTTGCATTATTCAGCGTTGGCGAATCAGCATTACTTGCCAGTAAACCCAATCAGGTATTGGCTGGGCAGGTACCCACAGCGGAAGCAATTGAAGAAGTAGCAGCCTATGTGGCAAAAAATGAATGTGATCCAGGCACTGATATTCATGGTACAGAAGAGTACCGCCGAAATCTCATACATGTTTTGGTTCGCCGTGCTTTAACTGAAGCTGTTCAACAGGCAAGGAAGTAGGAGGTAACGATGACTCAAAAAGTAAAAGTTGCAATCACCGTTAACGGAACGTTATATGAACGCGAAGTTGAACCGCGATTGTTATTAAGTGATTTTATCCGTCATGATCTTGGTCTCAAAGGAACCCACGTTGGTTGTGAACACGGCCTGTGTGGTGCCTGTACCGTGTTGATTGACGGCCACTCGGCTCGGTCATGCACATTATTTACAGTCATGGTCGATGGCTCAGAAATTAAGACAGTTGAATCACTTGGAACGATTGATAATATGCATCCTCTACAAGAGGCATTTCATGAAAAACATGCTCTGCAATGTGGTTTTTGTACCCCAGGCTTCTTAATGACAGCTGTGGAATACCTGGAAGGAAATCCTAATCCTACTGCTGAACAAGCAAGGGAAGCTATAGACGGCAATTTCTGCCGCTGCACCGGGTATGAAAACATCGTTGAAGCTGTTCAACTTGCAGCAAAAAAAATGGCTGCACATTAAGAGCCAAGAGAGGTAAATTGTGACAGAATCAACTATTTCAAAATCATTTAAACGGAATGAAGACCCTCGTTTATTAACCGGTAATGGTATTTATATTGATGATATTGATTTTCCTGGAATGTTGCACGTTGCGATCAAACGCAGTGACTATGCCCATGCCAGAATCAAAAAAATTGACACGGAAGAAGCCAAAAAACTTCCAGGTGTTGTAGCAGTGTATACAGCCGAGGACTTAGGTGACTACTGGCGTCCAGGTCCATTACAAGTTCCTCCTCCAACAGCGATCAAAGGATCAATTTTCCATGCTCGACCGCTGGAATGTATTGCCAAACATAAAATTCGATTTTCTGGTGAACCCGTAGCTGTTGTTGTAGCTGAAAGTAGATATATTGCAGAAGATGCATTAGACTTCATTAATCTTGATTTAGAACCATTAGAATATATTGGTGATTTGGAAAAAACATTAGATCCAGGTGCGCCACTTATTCATGAAGATCTTGAGTCTAACTTATCTGCTGATGTTGTGCAGGAAGTTGGCAGCTGGGAGAGCGCAGTTGCTGAAGCAGATTTGGTTGTTAAGAAACGAATTGTAACAAATCATGTGGCTGGAGCTGCTCTGGAAAATAGAGGGTTTGTTGCCCAATGGGATGAGAATTTTAAGATTTTAAATGTCTGGGCAACTACACAAGGACCTATTCCAATGCGTAATAGTATTGCGCGCTACTTAGGTCTTATGGAAAATCAAATTCGATTGATGAATCCAGACATCGGTGGTGGTTTTGGTCCAAAAATTATGTCATCTCAAATTGATGATGTAATTATTCCTTGGATAGCAATGAGACTAAAAAAACCAATTAAGTGGGTGGAAGATCGCAGGGAGAATTTCTTAGGCACCACATCTGAAAGAGATCAAGTCCATTATGCGGAAATTGCCTTTAAAAAAGATGGAACAATATTGGGAGTCAAGGATGAGTTTTATCACAACACTGGTGCGTATAATCCTTATGGCATGACTGTACCCTTAAATACACAAACTCATGTGGTCAGTATTTATAAAGTTCCCAATTATTACACAAGAATAAAAATGGTATTCACGAATCAAATGGTGGTTACCCCGGTTCGTGGAGCTGGAAGATCGCATGGTATTTTTGTGATGGAGCGATTAATGGATGCAGCAGCAAAAGAATTGGGCATGGATCCTATTGAACTTCGTCGAAAGAACATCTTACCCCCAGAATTTCTCCCATTCCGAACCGGAGTAATTGGTCAGGATTTTGTTGAGAATATTCTTGATAGTGGTAATTACCCATTAGCTCTGGAAAAGACAGTAGAAGCGATTGGATACGAAAAATTTAAGAAAGAAATTCAACCAAAACTGCGAGCTGAAGGAAAACATAAAGGAATTGGCATTATCATGTTTACTGAAGGTACAGCAGTAGGACCCTATGAAGGTGCTAAAGTAATGGTTGGTGTTACTGGAAAAGTAAACATTGTTTGTGCTTATTCCAATCAGGGTCAGGGTCATTACACAACTTTTGCACAAATCGCTGCTAACCAACTTGGCGTGGATATAAAAGATGTGAGTGTTGTTATTGGGGATACCGGACAATGGCAATGGGGTGTCGGTGCTTTTGCTTCACGTGGAATCACACTGGTTGGAACGGCTATTCATCAAGCTGCCGTTAAGG
>JACZIY010000584.1 GCA_014860845.1 Anaerolineaceae bacterium | reverse complement strand
CCTGCCGCTCTCCATCGGAGATCCCTGTCTTGTCAGTGGCGCTACTGCCGTCTGCAGTATGTATGACATTTTCAGTTTCTATTTGCAAAGAGGGAATGTGGATGTGGGTTTTCTGGGGGGCGCTCAAATTGACCGCTTTGGAAATATTAACGCCACGGTTATCGGAGATTACAACCAGCCAAAAACCCGTCTGCCTGGATCTGGTGGATCAATGGAGATTGCTGGCTGGGCAAACCGCTGTTACATCATTACTCCTCATCAGAAACGTAGATTTCCAGAGAAAGTAGATTTTATCACCTCAGCTGGCTTCCTCTCCCATCGCAAAGAAAGAGAAGCCAGCGGTGCCAGAGGAAAAGGTCCTCAGGGTGTAGTGACGCATCTGGGAATTCTTGAACCTGATGAAACTGGGGAGATGATACTGGCCGCTTTGCATCCGGGAGTAAATGTTGATATGATTCAACAAAATACTGGTTGGGAAGTTAAAGTATCAGCGAACTTACGGGAGACCCAACCTCCGGACGAAGAAGAATTACGGATTCTGAGAGAAGATCTGGATCCAACAGGAATTTATATCTGATGAATGATGAAACCAAAAAAAATGTAGAAATATTAATTACTTTTCCACTCTCTGAGGAACTGATCAATAAAATAAAAGAAGTCTCTCCTCAATTGAATATCACCGTCCTTCCAGCAAAATCAGCACAAGAAATTGATGAAGAGGTCTGGAAAAAAACAGAAATCCTAATTACTGAACGGGTAATTCCCACAGCGGAAAAAGTACCAGCACTACAATGGATCCAATTCAATTATGCTGGGATTGACTTTGCGCTGAATGAAGAAATTTTCAAGAAAAACTCTTTACAGGTCACTACTCTGAGTGGTGCGGCTGCTCCCCAGGTAGCAGAATTCGCGTTAACCATGATGTTGGCGTTATCACACAAATTGCCATCCATTCTGAAATTTCAAATGAATCACGAATGGCCTCCGGATCGCTTTGTGCGTTTCACGCCCAGAGAAATTCGCTCCAGCACAGTCGGATTGGTTGGATATGGAAGCATTGGGCGGGAAATAGCCAGATTACTAACCCCGTTTGGTGTAAAAATATTAGCCTGCAAAAAAAACGTCATGCAAACTCAGGATGATGGCTATCAGATTTCCGGTCTTGGGGATCCTAATGGTGATCTGTTTTCTCGCTTATATCCATATCAGGCCATCAAATCTATGATAAAAGAATGCGATTTCGTTGTCATAACTGTCCCGCGCACAAATGAAACTTACCATTTGATTGCAGAAGAAGAATTGGCTGTTTTGAAACCAACAGCTTACCTGGTGGATGTCAGCCGTGGTGGCATTGTGAAAAATTCAGCCCTCAAAGCGGCTTTACAGGAAAAGAAATTAGCTGGTGCTGTGCTCGATGTGTTTGAACAGGAACCTCTTCCAAAGGATAATCCCATGTGGGATACTCCCAATTTTATTATCTCGCCCCATATCGCCGGTGTCAGTCTTCATTATAATGAACGTTCAGTCAATTTAATCATTGAAAACTTAAAGCGATATTTGAATAACACCACATTGCTCAATACTTTTGACCCAGATGTGGGTTATTAATCAATAGGATGAATTTAACTTCGTTAGACCTGGAAAATAAAAAATCTTCACACATTCATTCTCGTGTTATTTTTTTTGACCTTGGTGATACCTTAATTTATTTTGATGGTGACTGGACCAAAGTATTACAAAGATCGACCAAATGTTTATGGAAGAATTTGGTCGGTGCTGGTTATCCATTGAACCGGGAGCAATTTTCGCAGGATTTTTCCGATAGAATGCGTAATTATTATGTGGGACGCAACAAAAGTCTGGTTGAATATACCAGTACCAGGGTTTTAATAGATTGTCTGACAGATCTGGGATTTCCAGAACCGGATACTGATATCCTCCGAAATGCTCTCAAAGCAATGTATTCCGTATCTCAGGAATTCTGGTATTTGGAAGAAGATACCTTGCCCACTTTGCATTGGTTACAGGAACAGGAATTCAGGTTGGGACTTATTTCAAATGCATCCGATGTTGATGATGTCTATGCTTTATTAGGTAAATTTGATCTAACGAATTATTTCGAGCATATTATCATATCGGCTGATTTTGGATTGCGTAAACCACACCAAAACATCTTTTTGGAAGGATTACGATTGTTCCAGGCAAGTCCACAGAATTGTTTTATGGTTGGAGATCGGTTGGATATGGATATTTTGGGGGCAAATCAGGTTAATATGCCATCGATGTGGATAACAAGACGATCTATTCACAAAGGCACCGAATATCGATATGATGTAAAACCAGATTTTGAAATTTTTGCTCTGTCAGAGATTAAAGAAATTCTCAAATCAGTCTGAAAGGTATTTCAATCAACCATCCAGGGTTGGTCAAACCAATCAACTACGTGATCCTCTAGGTCGTCCAGATCAACATCCTTTTCATGTTCAATTTTTCCCCGCACTGTTACCCCAATTTGATGTATGGTGTCTCTGTTACCACTCACCAGATGATGCCACCATGGTAAATCCTTGCCTTCAGCCAGTAAACGGTAAGCACAGGTTATTGGCATCCAATCTAAAGTTTGAATCAGTTTTGCATCCAACACGAGACAGGTTGGAACAATCTTTTGCCGGTTCTGATAATCAGTACATTGGCAAGTTGCTTCATCAAATAATTTGCAAATGACGTTGGTAGTGAAATATTCCCCCTCTTCCCCTTCCAGTCGGAACAAACAACATTTTCCACAGCCATCACAAACTGACTCCCATTCTTCTTTGGTAAATTCTTCTAATTTTTTCTCTTTCCAGAATGGGTTTGCTGCCAACAGAAATATCCTTTTGAATTTATTTTTTGGTTTAAATTATTGTTCACTTGTGTTGTCAATAAAACATCAATCATGTATCATAATGAAGGAAGTCATTTTGATTTTATCATTCTTTTGCAGTGGATTTTTGTAGGCAAGAGGGAGAGATTTATGAGTTCATTGACCTTAGGTGTCATCGGTACATCGTTTAAAGAAAACGAATTACGGGTCCCGATCCATCCTGAACAATTGGATTGGATTGACCTGAGTGTTCGTAAAAGAATGTTCTTTGAAGTTGGCTATGGCGAACGATTCCAAATTTCTGATGATTGGATCAATGATAGAACTGCAGGGTTATTGCAAAGAAATGAGATTTTTGAGCTTTGCGATGTAGTTATCCTCATAAAACCCGATCCAAAAGATATTCCTTTCATACATGCCGGAAAAACACTGTGGGGTTGGTTGCATTGTATCGAGGATGCTTGGATTACAAATGCCGCCATCAACAAAAATCTAACAATGATCGCCTGGGAAGCCATGCATAAGTGGAACCGTAGGAATGAATTTCAATATCACATTTTCCACAAGAATAACGAAATCGCTGGCTATGCAGGTGTTTTTAATGCTTTGCAATTACGTGGCATCGATGGCCATTATGGAACACCTCGTAGGGTTATGATTATTGGTTCAGGGTCAGTCGCCAGGGGTGCCTTGCAGGCGTTTAAAGGATTGGGATTTAAGGACATTCACATATACAACCGTCCATCCAAAACCTTTATTGCACCTCAATCTTATGAAGCCACCTATCATCAATTAGAAATGGATGAGAATGGCAAATTGATGGCTATTCACACCGATCGAAGCAGGAACCTGTTTATTGAGGAAATAGCCCAATCAGACATCATTCTGAATGGCATCCGGCAGGACTTTAAACAACCCATTATGTTCATGAGTAATGAAGAAATTAGTCAATTGAAAAGATCTGCTTTGATTATCGATATCGCCCGCGACGAAGGTTTGGGATTTCCATTCTCAAAACCAACTTCTTTCATTAATCCCATTTTTACTGTAGGGGAAGCCTGGTATTATGCCGTTGACCACACTTCATCTTACCTTTGGAATATCGCTTCCTGGGAGATTTCTATCAGTCTGCTGCCATACCTTTCTTCCATCTCACGTGGTGCCCCATATTGGGAGAAAGATGAAACAATTCGCAGGGCTATCCAGATCCAGAATGGAAGAATTGTAGATCCAAGAATCCTCTCATTTCAAAATCGAGATGCAGAATACCCTCATATAATCAATCCTGGATAAAAAAATATCAGTCTTCCCAAATCCTCCAATCACTGAGAAAATAGGCGTTATATCATTCAGGACAAAACATGCAAACTGGACGACAATTGACTCGCCTTCAATCTGACTTATTACTGTTGCTCACAGCCGCTGTCTGGGGAAGTGGTTTCATTGCTCAAAGAATCGCAGCCCCCAATATGAACATTTTCTATTTCAACGGTGGCCGTTTTTTATTAGGGGCACTCTTACTGATACCTCTGATTCGCTTCAAGCTTCAGATTGCGAAAAACAAATTTTCAGGTATTCTGTTGGCAGGTTTCTTGCTTTTTTCAGCTGGCGCATTTCAACAGGCTGGCATGATCACGACGACTGCCGGGAATGCTGGATTTATCACCGGACTATATGTGATATTTGTCCCCATTTTCCTGTGGTTGATCTGGCGGGATAAACAAAAATGGAATGTATGGATCGCTGCAGTTGTGGCAGTCATCGGGATGCTATTACTCAGCACCGGTGGTGAGCTCAAATTAGCTCCCGGTGACCGCCTGGAATTGATTGGTGCCATCTTATGGGCTATGCACGTGATTGTTGTGGGTCGCACTGTTCGGGGTATGCATCCGCTTCACTTTGCCATCGGACAATTTATGGTTTGTGCCATTCTGAATTTTGGAACCGGTTTGATCACTGATCCACAAGGTTTATCTCAAATTTCATCTCTATGGTGGACTATTCTGTATAATGGAATCGCCTCTGTAGCCATAGGTTTTACCTTACAGGGAGTGGCACAAAAATATGCACCACCAACAGATGCAGCACTGATTTTGAGTATGGAAGCCGTTTTTGCTGCGGTGTTTGGATACCTGTTCTTAAGTGAACGTTTCAGCACCGAACAACTGATCGGTGGGATACTGGTTATGGCAGCTATATTACTGGCACAGGCGAACTTCTCACCCAGAATCCTGCTTGAGACTGATAACCAATGATTTTTGACTTAACTAAGGTTAACACTTTTGGCTTGATTTATCGTAGAATTTTAATCATTTCATAATTTGGAGGTCCACTATGAAGAACAGAACTGCAATACTGATTGGTAGTATTTTAATCATTCTGGGTGCTTTTTCCATTATTGACGCACTCTTTGGTATTAATCTCGGGACATTAATTTTCCCATTAATTCTGATCGGGTTGGGCGTTCTAATTCTCTTTCGACCGAAAACTTCACCAGCAGGAAATAATTTAATCCTGCGCTTCGTTGGTGAAACTGACAAATCACATGAATGGACCGTAGAACCTGCTGAGTATTGGGCTTTTGTTGGTAGTATGAAATTAGACTTTTCTAAGGCTATTATTCCCGAAGGTGAGACATCCATTGGTCTGTATAGTTTTGTCAACGAATTGGAAATCACATTACCTACGGATGCTGGATTGAGGTTGGCAGCCAGGGGTTTTGTGCAAAACACAAAAGTCATGGGACACAATGAAGATCATATTTTTGCACCTTTCGAATATGAGACCCCGGATTATGCAATTCAAACCAGAAAGATCAACATTCAGTCTTTATCCTTCGTCTCTGAAGTCGAGATCAAAACGCAAAGGATCATTGAATGACATCGATCAAAAAAAAACGTACATATAAACCAATTCTCTCCATGGATTTCGACGGAGTAATCCATTGGTATCGCAATGGCTGGAAAGGCACAACCGTCATTGATGATGATCCTGTACCGGGTGCCAAAGAATTCATTGAAAAAGCACAGAATTTTTTCACCATCGTGGTGTTCAGCTCACGTTCCAGTTCTGAAGCCGGAATTGAAGCCATGCAAGCTTGGATGGAAAAACATAATTTTCCCAAAGTAAAATTTGCCACAGATAAACCGAAAGCCTTCCTGACGATTGACGATCGAGCCATTCAATTTAAAGGTGAGTGGTTTGATCCGGAGGAGTTGCTAGGATTCAAACCCTGGAATAAAGAATAAGCTTCATCTGTATCCTTTCATTAATGAGCGGTAGGGTGTTTTGGCGTGCAGTCGCACGCCAAAACACCCGTTTGCCACAATTAATTGAGATGATACATTCAATGAAATTTATAGAACAAATTAGCAAAGAATTAATGTAAAATTAGGGGGATGATTGTTTATTTGCAAACAGATATTACAAGGAGATCTGCATGAATGATTTGTTTGACCATGCAATGGGCGAACGAATGCAACAGGAAGCCCCGCTGGCAGCCCGTATGCGTCCGAGGACTTTTGACGATTTTATCGGGCAGGAACATATCATCGGAGAAGGAAAACTATTACGCCGGGCTATTCAGGCCGATCGACTATTTTCATCCATTATTTTTACGGGTCCTCCTGGGACCGGCAAAACCACCCTGGCTCAATTAATTGCTTTACATACCAAAGCCCAATTTGAAACCATTTCGGCCGTATTGGCAGGCGTGGCAGAACTCCGACGTGTTATTCATGAAGCTGAAGAAAGGCGAAAATTATATCAACAGAGAACCATCCTTTTTATAGATGAAGTTCATCGCTGGAATAAAGCTCAACAGGATGCACTCCTCCCGCATGTTGAATCAGGCATGCTTACGTTGATCGGTGCCACCACGGAGAACCCTTATTTTGATGTCATTCCAGCACTGGTTTCGCGTTCACGCGTCTTTCAACTGCAACCTCTTGAGGAGGAGCATCTCTTAAAAATCATTGACCGGGCTCTGTTTGATCCAGATTATGGCTATGGGAAACACTCCGTCATTCTGGACGATGATGCCCGTAATCATTTGATCCAGATGTGTGGTGGGGATGCGCGAAATTTATTAAACGCCCTTGAGCTTGCCATTGAAACGACTACACCTGATCAAACCAAAACAATTCACATTACACTGGATGTAGCTCAAGAGTCCATCCAAAAACGCGCCATTTTATATGATAAGAGTGGGGATGTTCATTATGATACGATTTCTGCCTTTATCAAATCGGTGCGCGGTAGTGACCCGGATGCAGCATTATATTGGCTGGCAAAAATGATGGCAGCTGGAGAAGATCCGCGTTTTATTTTACG
>JACZIY010000583.1 GCA_014860845.1 Anaerolineaceae bacterium | reverse complement strand
TATGGCTGTATTGACCGTCAGTAACCTGGGTAAATCATTTGGCGCTGTTGAAATTTTTTCAGAGCTTTCATTTAATGTATCCAAAAACGCTCGCATTGGTCTGGTGGGACCCAATGGCGTTGGGAAGACCACGCTTTTGCGTATTCTGGTGGGAGAAGAAAACCCCACCGAGGGTCAGATTCAGTTTTCAAGAGGTGTTCGGGTTGGGTATCTTCCCCAACGCGCTCAACTTCATTCTGAACGCACTTTATGGCAGGAGTGTTTGCATGTTTTTGATGATCTACTGATTCGGCAGAAGGAATTAAGAGCACTGGAAGAAGAAATGAGCCGCTCGCATGAAAACACTGAAGAATTAATGGAAGCATACGGTAAATTACAACAAACCTTTGAATATCTGGGTGGATATGATTTTGAAACTCGCATCCACCAGATGTTGAGTGGGTTGGGATTTTCGCCGGAGGATGAGGGACGCCCAGTGCAGCAACTTTCAGGTGGGCAACGCACGCGTGCTTATCTGACGAAAATTTTACTGGAAGCGCCGGATTTACTTTTGCTGGATGAACCAACCAATCATCTGGATATTGCTGCGGTAGAGTGGCTGGAGTCTTTCCTTAAAGATTGGCCAGGGGCGATCATCATTGTCTCGCATGATCGTTATTTTCTGGATCAGGTGGCTACAGCGATTTATGAAATGACCCCGGCTTTGGAAACGTATCGTGGCAATTACAGTGCTTATCTGGTGCAAAGGACCGAACGTTATACCCGGCGGTTGGCTGAATATGAAGCACAACAGGAATTCATCCAGAAAGAAGAGGATTATATCCAGCGAAATATAGCCGGGCAGAATACCCGTCAGGCTAAGGGTCGACGCAGACGCCTGGAACGGATGCTGGAAGAATCGAAAATCACACCACCGCCAACCGCACGCCGTAAGATGCATATGCAACTGGATACCGCTGGACGTTCGGGGGAGCTGGTGCTACGTACCCATGATTTACAAGTAGGCTATGAAGATGAAGGCCGACCTTTGTTCAGCACGCCAGATTTGTTGTTAAAACGCAGAGAATGCGCAGCTATCATAGGGCCAAATGGAGCAGGAAAAACAACCTTTCTCAAGACCATTCTGGAACAAATCCTGGCTTATCGTGGCGAAGTGGAACTGGGTGCCAGCTTGAAAATTGGATATTTTGCTCAGGCACATGAATGCTTGATATCTGAACGCACATTGATGGACGAGATCAGCGCTGTGATCCCGCAGTGGTTACCCGCCCAGATCCGGGATTACCTGGCGAAATTTCTCTTTACTGGAGAGGATGTCTTCAAAACCGTCGAATTATTATCCGGTGGGGAACGGGGGCGGCTGGCACTGGCTATCCTGGCATTGCAGGGAGCTAATTTATTGTTATTGGACGAACCCACCAACCACCTGGATTTACCTTCGCAGGAGATCCTGCAGACCATGTTGGGCGAGTTCAATGGCACAATTTTGCTGGTTTCGCATGATCGTTTCCTGATTGATGCGCTCGCAAGCCAAATCTGGGAAGTGGTTCCGGGTCAATCGATGCTGCGGATTTTTGAGGGCAGCTACAGCGAATATAAAGCCTGGCTGCAAAATGAAACAACCAGAAATAATGGAAAAATTGAAGAAGAACCGAAGAAAATATCGATCAAATCCGCTCAATCGGAAGGCAGCACTGGGATTTCCAAGAATGAATTGCAACGACTGCAGAAACGCATTTTGGTTGTTGAAGAAAAAATCTCACAGTTGGAAGCCAATCTGGCAGAATTAGAAATGCAATTGCAGAATCCTCCAGATGATGCTAAAGAAGTTATTCAATTGGGGAAGAAATACAGCGAAGTGCAATCAGCGCTGTCACAACACATGCAGCTGTGGGAAGAACTGGCTTTACAGCTGGATCGGGTCTGATTAACGAATAAGATGATGGTTATCATTGTTTTCCAATCCCCTCGCTGACATGCATAGGAATCAGGTACGCAAGAGCTTGATGTAATGCAACCACATCAGAAGCCCGGTTGTAAACTTGAATGGAGATGCGCAAAAAATGACGGTGATTCCAATCAATGGCAGGAATTTCAATCCGGAATTGGTCATAAAGCTGAGATTTAAAGAGTTCAAGGTTCAGTATGTGCGGAATTTCGATGCAAGCCATTCGCCGATATTGATTGTCATGCTGATAAAGAACCGGATAGCCGGTCAAGTCTGAGAATTTTGGCAGGTATTCCTTGATCAGATCATGGGACTCCTGCTGCACATGCTGCCAGTCGTTCTCCTGTTGAAATTTGATAGCGGCTGGCACACTCAGATAGGCAGCCGGGTCATGCGTACCGGTCCAGGTGAGCAGATCCAAAAAGCGTGAGCCTGAGGATTTGGCGGGGTCGGTCTGATATCCCCAGCTGACGATTAGCGGTTCGATCAAATCCTGCACTGTGGGATCGGCATATAGAAATCCAGCCCCTTTGGGGGAAAGCAGCCACTTATGGCAATTTCCGGTGTAAAAATCAGCACCGATTTGATCCAGGTTGAGGGGGATCTGACCGGGGGCATGCGCGCCATCAATCAATGTCAGGATGCCCTGTTCACGGGCACGTTGGCAGATGGCTTCCACAGGAAGGCGTAAGGCAGTGGGTGAGGTAATGTGACTGATAAAGATCAATTTCGTCTGGTTGGTTACACCCTGCCAGAAGATTTCGATCATATCATACTCAGAAACAGCTGGATATGGAAGGGGTTGACGGAAATAACGCGCGCCACGATTTGAGCATATGAATTCCCAGGTGTAATCGCAGGCACCAGACATGATCGCTGGTGAGGATTTCATCCCAGGTTTGCAGGTTCAGAGATCGAGCAATCAGGTTGACCCCATAGGTTGCATTGGGCACAAATACAAGATTGGTGGATTCTGTCCTCAGATATTCCCCGAGAGGCTGGATGGCCTGCCGGATGAGGTCATGATACTGCCTGCCCAGGAACCGCACTGGTTGCTCTTCCAGCATAGACTGCCAGCGCTGGTATTGTTCAAAGACTGGTTTCGGGCAAGCACCGAAGGAACCGTGGTTAAGAAAATGAAGACCGGGATCTAAATAAAACAGTGACTGATAATTTGAATACATCATTTATTTGATCCATCTTCAATAACTAGTTTCCACTAAAAGGCCAGAAAACAGGTAACAATAGCACAACGACGATAAATAATAAAATGGTCAGGGGTAAGCCCACTTTGAAGAAATCTCGGAAGCGATATCCACCTGGTCCAAGCATCAAGATATTCACCGGGTGACCTAATGGCGTAACAAAAGCCATGGAGGTGGCCAGGGCAACACCCATCGCCAGCGCGCGCGGGTCCACTCCGACCTGTACTGCTGCTTGAATGGCGATCGGCGCGATAACAGCAGATACAGCTGCGCCTTTAATGACCTGGGATAGCAATACTGTCATAGTAAGTAGTCCAAGCAAGAGTACATGCGGACCAAAAGGTCCCAGGAGGCTGGATAGCGCATTGGCAAATATTGCTGTTGCTCCGGTTTTGGTCATCGCCAATCCCAGGGGTAACATCCCGGCAACGAGAAAAACAATGCGCCAATCGACCACACGATAAACCTGCTCCATGGTTATGAGGTTAAGGATGACCAGTAATAATGCCCCGGCTAACATCACTTCACCCACCGAGAAAATCCCTGTCGCTGCGATGATCACTGTCAGAATGAAGATGCTGATTGCGAGCGGTGCTTTCCTGGTAAGTTTTCTGGATGTATTTTCTTCAATTGTTAATACAATCAGATCGGAGGACAAACGCAGGGTAGCCAAACGATCTCGGGGGCCTTGCAGTAACAAGGCATCTCCGAATGATAATTTCAGATCCGACAAGCCTGTGCGGATGACTCTTTCGCCGTTCCATACAGCCAATACCGTCATACCGTATTTTTCTCGAAAATGCGATTCTTTCAAGGTTGTACCAATCAGGTGAGAACGGGGTGAGAGAACCACTTCTACAATCTGTATATCCTGAGATTCTAAATCTTGCTTGTGATATTCCGGTATGGGCTGGATTTCCAAATAAGGTTCGACATCTTTTTCTCGGAACTCATTCAAACGTCCTTCGACGAGTAGAATATCACCCTGCTGAATCACAAAATCCGGGACAGGCGCAAGTATGTTTCCCCCATCGCGTTCTATGGCAATCACATTAAGTCCATAGACTTCGCGCAATTGACTATCGATAAGATTGTGATTAATCAACCTGGACTCAGCAGGGACACGTACCCGGAATAAACGATCACCTAAATGATAAGTAGCTAATAAATCTTCTTCCGCCTGGCGTAAAACTTCGTCCCGTTCCCTCGTTTTTTCTTTGGGTAATAAGTGGCGACCCAATAAAACCATATAGGTAATCCCGGTGATGACGATGGGAATACCAACGGGAGCAAAATCCAGCACGCCAAATCCCTTGTAACCCTGATCCTTCAGGATGCCACTGACCACAATATTAGTGGTTGTGAAGAGCGTTGCCGAACCACCCAGTAAAGTTCCAAACGCCAGGGGAATTAATAGGCGGGAGATTTTTATTCCAGAGCGACGGGCAATGGTGGCTGTGGATGGCAATAATATGGAAGCCACCGCGATATTGTTCATGAAAAGGGATAAAAATGCGGAGGTAACCATTAAGGCTGTAATTAAACGAACCTCACTCTTCCCGGAGAGCCGTACCATCCAATCACCCATCTTTTCAGCGATGCCCGTTACTTCCAAACCATGCGCCAAAACAAAAATAGCCAGAATGGTGATGACGGCTGTATCGGAAAGACCTGAAAATACTTCTTGCGGAGTGAGAACCCGGCTGAGTCCCAAGGCAACCAGAACCAGGAGAGCAACCAGATCAATAGATAAGCGCTCACTCAGAAAAAGAATGATGGCGACAGCAAGAATGATAAGGGTGATAATCAGGTCAGGTGACAATTTGCTTCCTGTAAACGAATCTAGATAGAAAATTAATAAAATATGAGGAAAACGATCAACAGAATTATTTTACTCCAGGAATTTTATGAGGACATTGATCAAATTTTTAAGTTGACTGTAATTTTTTAATTACTATACTATAAGTG
>JACZIY010000582.1 GCA_014860845.1 Anaerolineaceae bacterium | reverse complement strand
TTATTCCTCCTGGCTGCTATCCCCACCCTGGCAGGTTTTGGCTTCTATAATGTCAGTCTCAGCTACCTACCTTCCAGCATAGCCAATCTGATTGCAACCATGGAACCCGCCTTCACAGCGATAACTGCATACATATTTTTGGCAGAACGTTTAACGACTATTCAAGCCGTTGGTGGTATCCTCACACTGGCTGGTGTGGTATTCTTAAGGTTGTTTGAAAACAAACAATTGAATTCCAGAGCAAAAAGGCTAATGGTACCTGTTACTACCGAGGAGGAGTTAAGCCATGGACGAGAACCCATTCATTAACTGGTTATTGGAATCTCCCACAGCAACTATCCGTTATCGAACATTGCGGGAGTTATTAGATCTCCCATCTGATCATTCCGATTGTCAGGCAGCTTACGAAGCCATTCAAACTACCGGGGCTGTACCTGCAATTCTCAACCAGCAAGTTGAATCTGGACACTGGAAATATCCCCAACATTATTACACCCCAAAATTTACCAGTACACATTGGAGCATGATGTTGCTTGAAGAGCTCTTTTGTGATCCAGATGAACCACGTTTTCAGGCAGCGGTTGAATTCATGTTGTCAGCCTCACAAAAAGAATTTAAGAAATATTTACTGATTCAAAACAGTGGCTGGACCTGCCTGTGGGGTAATATTATTCGTTATTGTGTATATGGTGGAAAGCTGAATGATCCACGATTACAACAAATGATCGAATCAACAGTTGAAAGCCTTCACAAGCATCAATGTAAATGTGAATGGAACTGGCAAATGCCATGCGTTTGGGGAGCAGCCCGATCGATTTGGGGATTAATCTCCATACCCAAAGCAGACCGATCAGTTACGATTGATCAAGCAATTCAAACCGGGTTGCAATTCGTACTTGAAAATGCGAACCTGATCCTTGACAATCAATCCAGCCAGGTTGAGAAGAAAACTCATCAAAACTGGAATAAATTAAACTTTCCCTTGTTTTATCAGGCGGATGTTCTGCTTGTTCTGAGGCTCTTGAATCAAGAAGATCATTTGAATCACCCATTGGCTACGAAACTGATCAACTGGTTAGAATCAAAACAAAAACCGAACGGACGCTGGCAGGGATCCAGTCCATTTCGACAACGTACCTACAAAGAAATAGGTGGACCAGAAGAAACCTCTCGCTGGGTCACATTACAGGCTGCATCGATCCTGAAGAAAGCGAGTTACCATGCTTGATTGGTTTCAATATTTACTCATAGGGCTGGCTGCTCTGGCTGGTGGTTTCGTCAATGCCATTGCAGGCGGTGGCACACTCATCACCTTTCCGGTTCTTACCGCTGTCGGATTACCAGCCGTGGTCGCAAATATTACGAATACAGTTGCACTCAGTCCTGGTTATCTGGGTGCCACGATCGCTCAATGGAATGACCTGAAGAGCCAGAAAAAACGTTTATACCTTTTTGTGCCTGCATCAATCATAGGAGGAGTTATTGGCGGTGTTTTGCTTCTAAACTCCGGAGAACGACTATTTCGCTCGCTGGTGCCATTCCTGATTCTGTTGGCATCTGTCCTATTGGCTGTTGCTGACCCCTTGCGTAGTACTATCAATCGCCGGTTAAGCTCACGTGGGGCTTCCCTGGAGCATTATCAATTTGCCATATTACCGATTACACTGGCTGCTGTGTATGGAGGTTATTTTGGGGCTGGTCTGAGTGTAATCGTACTGGCAGTACTGGGATTTCTGATCAATGACTCACTGACCAAGCTGAATGCTCTAAAACAGGCAATTGCTTTCAGTGTCAACATCGCGGCTGCTATTTTCTTTGTCTTTTCCGGGCAAGTTAATTGGAATGCAGCATTGGTAATGGCGGTATTTGCTATCATTGGCGGTTCATTGGGCGGAAAGCTGGCTAGCAAAATCAAACCATCCACCTTACGCTGGACAGTCGTCAGCATTGGTGTGATTGTCTCCATTATTTATTTCATTCGCTAGATTTAATTACATAATTAATGAAGGATAAAAATTCGCTGGCGCTCTTCTCTCCATGACCTGTTCCGCGTTATATGCAACACGAAAAAGAAGATGCTCTTGCCAATGGTTACCCATTGCTTGTATTCCCACTGGAAGTCCTTGGGAATCATAGCCTGCTGGAAAGCTGATAGCTGGTAACCCTGTCAGATTGCCTGAAAACACATAGCGCATGTACTCGGTATCAATGGATAGATCCGACCATCCTTGTGATGGATTTTCCAGGGGAAATGGTTGAGCTGATTTTGCCGTACCAGGCGATAAGATCACATCCACCTGGCTAAATATTTGCTCAAAAGTTGCCATAGCTCTGGTGCGGTACCGTTGTGCCTGTAAATAATCATTAGAACTCATCTCCTCCCCCAGAACAAGGCTCAAACGTACTGCTTCAGCCATTTCTTTACGCTGAGCTTTATACGCCCGCATACACATTGCCATTTCCGATAGGATGGTAACCGCGTGCGAGATGCGCATCTCATCTAATTCTGGAATTTCAATTTCAATGAATGTTGCACCTCTTTTATCAAATTTTGATAACATTTCTTTAAAAACCAATACAACATCCGGATCGGCATGTTCATTCCACTCAGGATAAATACCAAAACGTATTCCTTCCAGATTGGGAGTATTCCATCCTTTCAAGGTAACAGCAGGTTGAATCAGGCTATTTGGATCCTTCTGGTCTCGACCAGCGATGATCGAATACACCAACGCTGCATCATAGACACTAGCAGTTAGTGGTCCTAAATGGGCTACACTCCAACACAATGAAGCTGCTCCATACTCACTCACTCTTCCAAAGGTCGGCTTTAACCCTACGACACCACACAACGTGGCAGGAATGCGAATGGATCCACCGCCATCCGCACCAATTGCTACCGGCACAATGCCAGCTGAAACAGCTGCAGCAGACCCACTGGAGCTACCACCCGTATCGAAGCTGCGGTCAAATGGGTTGCGCACAGTACCATGATGAACATTCATTCCATTCGGTGCGATGCCAATCTCATGCATGTTTGTTTTTCCAACCAGCAATGCACCAGCGGCTCTCAAACGAGCAGCTACAGTAGAATCTTCTTTTGCAGGTTGATTTCCTAAGAAGGCTGTCCCAACTGTGGTTGGAAAAGGCAGCATATCAATTTCATCTTTAATCGCAACCGGTACCCCATCGATGAGGCTGAGGCGTTTTCCCTCTTTTAAACGGCGCGTAGCTGCTTCAGCCTGTGAGAAGAGGTCATCCCGATTTAAAGCAACGAATGTTCTTAAAGGATGGTCTCCCTGCTCAGAGCTTTTTATATTTCTGATCACCTGTTCAGCTACTTCCAGTGGGGTTATCTCAGCGTTTTGGTATTTGAGGGAATAATCCAATGAGGTTGGATAGGGCAAATTCCAATCTGATTTTTCAATTTCAGTCATCTCCACAGGTAGTTCTTTATCAGATATGGGCTTTACCAGCGGATAAAAAGTAGGGGCATCCTCCACATTTACAACGCGGATCTTTGGTATCCCACCATTTTCCAATAAAGAATTGAGTAATAACAATTTTCCAAATGGCGTTTCGATCAGATTTGCAAACATGGAAAGCATATTGCCTGTCAATTTGGGCAGTTTCAAAGATTCTAAATTATACGAGCTCATGTCTTTTCCTTTTGAGATCAAAATAATGAAGAGTTGGAACTTCGTTGGATATAATCAATTAATCATTCTAGCATATTCATTTCTATTCATAGATGGATTTGATATCCTCCTTTTTGTGTCAATCATCTACTAAGATACTGGCTCTTCATGTAGATAAATGAATCAAGTTTTTGTGATGGTAAAGATTTGCTATGATTGAAGGAGTGGTACGTCTAACCATAATAAATTTTCAGACGAAGACCTTTTTCGAAGGAGATTCTATGACTGCCTATGTAATTGTTGATATTGAAGTGACAGATCCAATCAATTATGAAACCGTAAAAACATTAACACCACCTATTGTGGCAAAATACGGAGGTGAATATTTAAGTCGCGGAGGATTCACCGAAGTCATTGAGGGTGATTGGCATCCGAAACGACTTGTTATCATCACATTTGAGAATTCGGATAAAGCCAAAGCATGGCTTAATTCACCGGAATTTGCTCCAATCAGAGAGATGCGGGCAAAAACAGCCTTCACCAGAATGGTGATAACAGAGAGTGATCCTCAATTGATCCCGGGATAAAACAGACTCGTCTTACCAGTCATGGAAAAAATCACACCTTTTTAGGACTGGTTTTAACGACTCTAAGGTGATATTGTTATAACAGAAACAACATGGACACTCTCAACTCGAAATTACGTGAACCAATCAGTGCATTAACTCATCTCTCTGCGGCATTGTTTTCATTGATCGGTCTTATTGCTCTCGTTTATTTTGGATGGGGTGATTTACAAAAAACAGTTACCTTTATCATTTATGGAATTAGCCTGATATTAATGTTCACTGCCAGTGGGACATATCATATGGTTAATGCGCGCGATTCCATCATATTAAATTTACGAAAATTGGATCATTCTGCCATTTATTTATTAATTGCTGGAACATATACGCCGATTTGTATGCATTTTTTTAGTGGTTTCTGGCAATATGGCATGTTAATTGTAATCTGGAGCCTGGCGATCATTGGAATTACCGTAAAATTATTTGTGATTAATGCTCCTCGCTGGATAACTGCTGGTGTTTATCTGGTTATGGGATGGCTGGCAATTATGGGAGTCCAGGAAATTCTGCGTACATTACCGCCTGGTGCTATCATCTGGTTGGTTTTAGGTGGATTATTTTATTCCTTTGGGGCAATCATTTATATTACAAAGTTTATGGATTTTCTCCCTGGTAAATTTGGATTTCATGAGGTTTGGCATATCTTTGTCATTCTGGGAGCATTCAGCCATTATTTTCTGATTTTACGATTTATTGCGGTTGTGTAGCGAAATTTCCTAATATACAAAGTTTTCTGATCTACCAAAAACAATTTTAAAGGCGCTTCTTTAAATTAGATATCAGGAGCAAGATAATGAAGAAAGAGCGGGTAGTCTTATTGGGTGCATCAGGCACTATGGGATTTGCTGCTTTTCAGGAATTATGGAAAAAGCGGGAACAATACGAGATTGTGCTCCTTTTACTGCCTGACATCCGTGGAAAACTTTTATTCAAACCTTATGAAATTATCTCCAACATTAAGTCCATTCCCGGTAGAGGCAATCTTCAGGGTGATGGTTTGAAAATTATCTGGGGTGACGCCACAATTTTTGATGATGTAATGCAAGCATTTGACGGAGCAGATTGGGTTCTGAATGCCATGGCTTATATTTCACCCATGGCAGACTACTATCCCAAAAATGCCTATGCCGTCAACGTGGATGCTGTCAGGAATATCATCCGGGCAATCCAATCACAATCCCGAGGTTCGCAACATATACGCTACATTCATACCGGAACCGTCGCTGAAACGGGAGATCGACAACCACCCATTCATTGTGGCCGTGTTGGTGATCCCCTCAACCCATCTGTATTTGATTATTACGCTATCACGAAGATAGCGGGTGAAAGGGTAGTCCTCGAATCTGATTTAAAATACTGGGTTTCGATTCGAATGACCTACATTATTCCAACTGATTTCAAACATTATATGAAGTTACAGGATCCCATCATGTTCCATATGCCCTTAAAAACCTGCATGGAAAATATCAGCAATCGCGATGCAGGTTTTGGTCTGGTTAATGCCCTCAACATACCAAAAGAATCGGATTTCTGGCGTAAAGTATACAATATGGGTGGTGGACCGGGAATGCGAACGACTGCATATGCGTATATGAATCAAACCTATAAAATGCTGGGATTGTCTGGTTGTCGCAAAGTTAATGATCGCAATTGGTATGCATTACGCAATTTTCATTTACAGTATTTTCTCGACAGTCATATTTGTAATCAATATCTAAAGTTTTGGCGCGATTCGATGGATGATATCTGGATCGCACTTCAAAAGAGTATGCCGTTATCACTCAAAACCCTCTCTTATTTATGTAGAAATTTCCCGATCATACGGAAATTGGTCGAAAAACAAACGCACGCTCTGTTTAAAATTCTGGTTGAGCATCATGCCAATGGAACTCGAAACTGGTACCTGAATAAAAAGGATCAAAGAATATTTGCATTTTTCAAGG
>JACZIY010000581.1 GCA_014860845.1 Anaerolineaceae bacterium | reverse complement strand
AATGTTCAATTCTGGAATCTGGATGGGGTGGAGATAAATCCGGAAGATACCGAAAGCCAAACCAATCAATCCGATAATAATCCAGACTGGGTTACAAATTTTGTGGATCCAGTTAATTCATTCATTGAGAATCGCACACCTGATTTTGAGGATAATTTTGATAATAGTTCGGCAGTATGGAAAGTGAGGCCGTGTGTGTGGTGTCAAAAATCAATTGTGGACGGGGAAATGGTTGTCAATGGGGTAGTTGAGAACACAATGATTACTTACCACGACTACATGATTGATGTAAAAATCAGACATATAAATGGTGAAGGTGCGGGTATTGAATTTGATAATGGATCTGCCGGATATTGTAAGGTTTTGGTTGGGAGTAGGGGTAGATCGGTCCATATTTCTTGTTCAGATCCAACTGATTTGATTTTTACTCATGGTAGCACTGAAATTGTTAATTTACGGCTAATCGTTAAAGGATCAAAAATTGCAGTTATTGTTAATCAACAACCAGTTGCTTATATTGAAGATGACACCTTCCGACTATACAGAGGCGAAAAGCCAATGGTTGCATTAACTACAAATGATTCAGGTACAATCGCCTTCTCCAATTTTAGAGTTTGGAATCTTACTCAGTTGGAAATTCCATAAGGACAATGAGCTATGACACCTAACCCTTTTACCTACGGCAACCCCATCCGCACAGAAGATCGTTTTTTCGGCCGCACTGAGGAATTGCGCCAGATCGTCAACCGTCTGCGCTCGAGTGCACATGAAAGCACCTCCATTGTAGGCGAACGCCGGATTGGCAAAACCTCGCTGTTAAAGCATCTGGATAACAAATCGGTTGCTGAAGGATTAGGCTTATCAACGGATGAATTTTGCATCATTTATATGGATTTTCAAGGCTTGACCGATATCACCCCGGAGCGCTTTTGGCAGCGCATTTTACAGAAGATGGAACGTGCTATTTGCCTGCCAGATATTGTGCCGGTGATCAAAGAACTACGCAGCCAACAGAATTTTGACTTGTTCGACCTGGAAGATCTGTTCGCGACGATTGCCGATAGTGGTTTAACCCTGGTGTTATTACTGGATGAGTTCGAATATGTGACACAGAATACTAATTTTGGCTCTGATTTTTTTGGTGGTTTACGCACGCTTGCCATTCATCATAACCTACCCCTAATCACCGCCACACGCCGCGAATTGGTCGATTTGTGTCACTCGAATGAATTAAAAGGATCACCATTTTTTAATATATTTGCCAATATTGTGCTGCGTCCTTTCAGCCCAAGCGAAGTAAAAGAGCTTTTGAATGGATATCTAGAAGGAACAGGGGTTTCCTTCACAGATCAGGAAACCGAATTGGTATTAAGTTTAGGGGGTGGCTATCCCTTTTTCTCGCAAATGGCGGCATATTATTTATTTGAAGCAAAACTAAATAAATTGTCAGATGATGCGCTTATCAGAGATGTATGTCACCAATTTGATGCACAATCAGATCCACATTATGAGTATATGTGGAATCATAGTAATGAGAGTGAGCAAATCATCCTGCTATCATTAATTTCACTTCAGAAACAGAGCATCCAGGACAAGAAAATCGCTACAATGGAAAGACTGGCTGAGGTTCACAGCCGTGCCCATCTTGAAATACCTGAATTGGTTAAGCGCGGTTTGATCCTTGAAAACAAGGCAGAAGGCAGCTACCACATGCTTTCACCCAGTTTCGAGCGTTGGATCACCCAGGAGGTTTTTGCATCACCTGGAGAGGAGGAATCGATATCAATCTTGGATGAATGGATCTCAAGTCATACGCGGGGCGATAATGAGTCTATTCGGATGGTGTTGCCGAAGTTTAAGAAAAAATACTGGGCATTACTCAGCAGTATTGCCAGTGTTGTTTCTCCAATGGGTGTAATCAGTAATAAACCAGATGTTGAACGTAGTGATG
>JACZIY010000580.1 GCA_014860845.1 Anaerolineaceae bacterium | reverse complement strand
ATCTTAATAACTGCAGACATGGCTTTAATTAAGAAATCGACTCCTTTCCTTTTAATTAATGAGCCGGTATAAATGATAGTTTTATCTCTAGATTCAGAATTCGAAAAAAATAAATTTGTATTAACACCATTAGGAATTACTTCGATTTTTTCTTCGAGGTTTTTGATCTTTAGCACTTCATTTTTAAGACTTTTACTAAGGGTGATAATTATTTCTGCTCCGTTAAGTACGCGGTAAGTAATTGTTTTTGCATAGGAAAGTTTTGCAGCTTTATATATATCACTTCCTTGTAAAGTTATGATGTAAGGTTTTCGAAACAGAATTCGATTAATCCAAGCAGTAAAACCTGCAATAGTCCAATTTGCATGTAAGATATCACAATCTCTCGAGTATAGAAATACTGCGAATAACTGAGAGATCATGAACGGAAAAACAGCAAATTTACCAATTTTTTGGGTATTCCACGCTTCAGGTATTCCTCCTGGTTCTTTATGAAGATTTTCCCATTTTGAAGGCAAGTATCGAGGACGGTAAATTTCAATTCCATCGATAAATTCGTGAGTTTTAGCACCCGGGCTGTGACTAGCTATTACTTTTACTTCTACCCCTTGACGAGCAATGGATTTCGCAGCTTCCATAATAAATGGTGCACGGCTGTCATTTTCCCATCTTGGAAACGCAGTTGTTACTATACAAATTCTCATACAATTTCCGTTTTATGAAGCTCTTGAGTTTTATTTTTTATTCTTAAAATAAAGAATCTCTTCCAACATCTTCCGATTACTCGCAATCAAATCTGCTAACAATCCATTAAGCATTGTCTGAAATCCCACAATGATCAACACAGCCGATACGATCACAGACTGCACATGCCCAGCACCCTGACCCTGGAGAAAGAACACCAGATAGCGAACAGCCAAAGCACCTCCAGCCAATAGAAGAATAAGCCCAATCCCAAAAAAAACCCTTATCGCACGATACATGGCATATGCCCTAATGATCGTAATCGTCGAATGCACCAGGTAATCCCAAATACCATGCATCAATCGCGATGGCCGGCGCGGGGGATTCGTGCGCACGGGGACCGAGGTGACACTGATATTGCGGTTACCCGCCTGGATAAGAGTTTCAAGGGTGTAACTGTAATTTGATAATACATTTGTCTTCAGTGCAGTCTCACGAGTCATAGCTCGAAATCCACTGGTCGCATCAGGGATGTCTAACCCAGACGCTTTGGATACCACAAAACTTCCGAAAGTCTGCAGTTTTCTTTTAAGCGGAGTAAATGATTCTTCGGTGGCAACACCGCGATCACCAATCACTAACTCTGCATTTTGATTTAAAATCGGTTCAATTAATTTCGGAATATCTGCAGAAACATATTGATTATCCGCGTCGGTATTGACAATAATGTCTGCTCCCAGGCGAATACAGGCATCCAAACCTGCTTTAAACGCCCCCGCCAACCCCTGGTTCTTTTTGAGTCGAATGACGTGGTTAGCCCCGTGTTCTTTGGCAACTTCTGCAGTATTATCCTGACTGCCATCATCAACCACCAAATATTCAATTTGGTCAATGCCATCAATCTTTTTGGGAAGATGACTGAGCGTTTCTGGTAATGTCAGCGCTTCGTTATAGCAAGGGATTTGAATGATTAGTTTCATTTATATGTGAATTGGCAGCCAAATTTTGATTAAGTATATCATAAGCAAAATTTGAAGAGATCTTTTTTGAGGTTGTTTTATAGGGAAGCATCCTTTTTTCAATTAATAAATAGGCACAATTCTTGCACCTTAAATTCACAATATCAAGTGAAATTTTGGAGGTTCTGATGAAACGTGCTTTAGTGATTTTATTATTTGTTCTGATGTTGACCGCTGCCTGGTTCCGATGGTTTGATGAAATTGATCCAGATACAGTAAAAGCGGACCTGAAGTCACAGGCAACTTTACTCAAAGAAAAATCAGCGAATTTTTCCTTCAAAGAGGAAGTTTCGCAAATTATCTCTGTATTGGATCGTTTCTTCTCTCCACCCGAAGAAGAAATGGTTAGCAATGATGATTTAGTTGTGTTATTTGCATCTGATGAACCTGTTGAAAGTTTGCCGGTTGAGGAAGTTGTAAAGACGGATGAATCTGAAAATCCAGTTGAAGATTTTTTGTCCGCACCTACAGAAGAATTCCCAGTCGGTGAATCAGAATCACCGATTGAAGTTCAGGAAACCCCCCAATTTTCTCAAGATCCTAATATGGGATATCCTGCACCAGTTGTAGATCCGGTCGAAAGTTCGGCTACGGAGCAAGCAATAGTTGTTCCTGATCAGGTTGAAGGTGAATTTGAAACAACGAACCAGGTTGAAATCCTAGAAGAAGCAGATGTATCTGAATCCCCAATAATTGAATTCAACCAACTTCAGGAAACAGTTCCAGGATCATTTTTACCTTATGATCTTCAGTCAGTTGATCCATTGTACACAACTAATTTTGTTCATCCCGAAGCTG
>JACZIY010000072.1 GCA_014860845.1 Anaerolineaceae bacterium | reverse complement strand
GCCAGAGGAATTTCTCCCATTGGTGTGAAATAACGAACACTAAAATTAGCAATTTTAGATGATCTTACAAATGAGGACTCAGATAGATTCATTTCACGGGTGATGGCCAGCATGGTGTCGTCATCCAGGTCTTCCGTGTTAAAAAAGATCGCGCAGGGATTTCCGCTCAATGCTACTTGTGTGAATGCATCGACTTGCATGAATGGATATTTTCGCATCAAAAGACCTTAACTAATCCACACAAAGATCATCTTCTTCGGGATTTTCAAATGCTGAGGTAGATCCCACAAAATCAATATCTCCAGCAGTTGTCACCTTAATTGTTTGCATAAATGTTGTGTGTGGACCACAGCCGCATGCCAAATACCTGAACAAAACAACCTCAAATCCACCTTCAACAGACTGAACAGTCGTTTCGTGTAAATTATCTGTCAGGATTCTATAACCTTTCAAGTTTTCTAAATCATATCTGCCTTCTGACCCTGTCGCTGCAATAGCATATCCTAACGCTTGCTCAGCAGTAGTGATGGGTGCAAAATTATATTTTAGATCTTCCAGATCCCTTATTAGCAAATAATCACCATCTTGATACACTAATATTCTTTGTTTTACATTGATGGAGCAACCGCTATCATATAAACCTTTTGCTTCGGTTTCATCGGGAGGAGTTTGAAGTTGTGAGGCATAGGTGCAACTGACAAATTGGCTCTCAGTATTTATATAATTCATGTATTCCGGAGGGGTTATCAATGCATCACACCCCATTTTTTTGGGAATACTGTCTTGATTACAAACGGCGTAATTGTCTGTTTGCCAGACGCAGCCAATATTTTGAAAAGGCGACAAATCTTGAATCTTAACAACAGGCGGGGTGCTGGCAACCATATTCTCGCTGGATTTACTGACCCAGGGTAATGAACAAGCAGAAGAAATTAATAATATTAATATTGGTAAACTGAATATCCTGATCTGTTTCTTATTTAAGTTCATGTAAAATCATCCTTTGAGAATTGATTGGCAAAAAAAATAGTAATCCAATTAATTGTATTATATTTTGAAATAGATCAGAAATCTGGGATGAACTTGATTTCTTTTAATGGGGAGGTTGATCAATCCACTTTCCCAGCAACTTCCCGCTGAAAAGTCAATGTTGGTTTTTGCCAATCATTATTTTCTATGATTACATCAGCATGTTGTAAGGGATGACAACGCTCCAGATAAATTTGATGAGCAGGAAAACAACGAAGCTGGTATTTCTTGTGAATATTCTCCAGAGTGTGATAGTAATTCAGATCACGTTTGAAAGCTCTGTCCAAACTTACATCCTGGTCAATATCTATAAAAATACGAATATCCCAAAAAGGATCAAGTTCCTGTCTTTGCAGAAATAAACCATCAAATAATAGGATAGCATTATCCTCAGCTGTTTCCCATTCGCTTTCTACTTTTTGATCAACGCTGAAATCAAAAATCTGTCTACGAAATTGACGGGATCCTCCTGGGCTGAGTGGTTCCAGGACGTTGGAAATGATAGCCTCCAAATTGAATGAATCGTAATAATAGCCTTCAGGTGAATATTCTCCACGCCGATAACGGTGTTTCTTCGGGTGATGATATCCATCGATGGATGCACTGATAATTTGGCGCTTGCTTTTTCTTAATGGAAAATTTAATTCTTTGGCCAACTTGGATTTACCAGCGTTATCCAATCCATCAATAGCTACTCGAATGGGATGATCTCTGGTTTTATCAAGAATGTATTTTGATAAAGCTTCCAGCAATTGTGATCGCAGCATTTTCTTATTTTCTCCGTTTTTTGGTGAGTAGCAGGAAGAATAGAAAAACTGTTGTGAATTGCCAGAACCAGGCATATTCCCCCGGTCCATCATTGCCAGTTTTATCTGCAACACGGTTAATTCGAATCAACCGATAGTCTTTGGTCACTTCTGATAATGTAACATCATCCATCGTAAGGGGGTGAATACCAAACATAGGCGCAGCAAATCCACTGCCGATCAACACTTCCCGCATAATTTGTAATCGATCCGGATGATCGCTGACATCTACTGCTTGTGCCTGCCACCACCCTTCTGTTAACCATACTTCAATGTCTGGATTATGAATCAGATTTTTATACCAATCAGATTGCACTCCGAATCCTGAGGTACAAAAAATTTCACCATTAATGGTGGAATAATTGACCGGGGTCAGGTATTTATTTCCTGTTTTACG
>JACZIY010000579.1 GCA_014860845.1 Anaerolineaceae bacterium | reverse complement strand
TGGGTGTTAACCCTCGGCAGTGGGCAGGCATCCACCTATTATGGCGAACCCTACAACCTGGTGCTCGCGATGGAGATGGTCACGCCGGCGGGCATCATCAACACCAGCGATTATGTGACCACAGCCACCGGCCCGCGTGTTGCAGACATGCTCAAGGGCAGCGAAGGTGTGTTTGGTGTACTGACCGAACTCACCATCAAGATCTTTCGCTATATGCCCGAAAACCGCAAATATTTCAGCTATATCTTCCCAAACTTTGAAAAGGCAGTCAGCGCATCCCGCGAAATTTGCCAGGGACAGTTCGGCCTGCCCGCGGTTTTTCGTATCTCGGATGCCTATGAGACGGAAAACGCCTTCCAGATGTATCCCCAGCTCCCAATTATCGAATGGGTGCTGGACAAAGTTCTGGGAATGAAGCCGGGCAAACGCTGCTTGTGTATGGGAACGGTCGAGGGCGAGGAAGGGTTTACGAAATTGGTGCAAAGAAAGATTGCCCGGATTGCGAAAAAGCATGGAGCATTCTCCACCGGGGCTGGTCCATCCAAAATCTGGGAAAAAGACCGCTACACTTCCTTCCTGATTGGGGAAGCCATTTCTGACTACGACATCGTCATGGACACCGTTGAGACCCCTGTCAAGTGGGATAACCTTCACCACATTCACGATGCCGTCCTGAAATACGCCCATTCTGTTCCCGGCACAACCTGCTTTGGACATATGTCGCACTTCTACCCGTATGGCACCAACCTGTACTTCATCTTTGGTGTGAAAGGCAGTGTGGAGGATTATGTCAAATACCGCACTGCCCTCGTGGATGCGATGGTCAAAGCAGGGGGTACACCCAGCCATCATCATGGTGTGGGACGGCTCATGCACCAGTGGATCGAAGGCTTCCTTGGTAAGAATGAAATGGATGTCTTGCGCACCTTGAAAAGACATTTCGACCCGAACAATATTATGAATCCAGGCGCACAACTGGGATTGGATGTGCCCGAACACTTAAAGAGGTGATCAGATGATGGCTTCGCAAACATATGATGATTTGATTTTGGTATTTGATGCAGGCACCCAATCGATCCGTTGTGGTCTGGTGGATCTGACGGGCAACATTCTCGATTTTATCAAAATACCGATTACACCATACTTCTCAGAAAAACCAGGATTTGCTGAACAACATCCACAGTATTTTTGGGATAAATTTTGCGAAGCCAGCCAATCATTATTAGCACGCAACCCCGATCGAATTTACAATATTAAAGCGGTCACGCTAACCACTCAACGCGGTGTCTACATCAATCTGGATCGGGAAGGGAAAGCATTGCGCCCCGCCATCTCCTGGCTTGATCAACGCCAGGCAAGTAAGAAACACTGGGCACCCTTCTGGCTGGAATGGGGATTAAAGCTGGTGAGGCTTTATGGAACTGTGGATAAACTCAATCAAAAATGTTTTTCGAATTGGATCAAAGAATACCAGCCGGATATCTGGTCAAAAACACATAAATACCTGCTGCTTTCTGGCTATTTTCATCACCAATTGACTGGAGCTTTTGCCGAATCCCTGGGCAGCAATTTTGGGTATATGCCGGTCGATTTGCAAACCTTTGGATGGGCTAAGAAAAACGACATCATCTGGTATGTTTTCCCAATAGAAAAAGAAAAGCTACCCGACCTTGTCCCTCAAGGTGACACCATTGGCATCATCTCAAAACTGGCGTCACAGGATACCGGAATTCCTGAAGGAATACCCGTGATTGCAGCATCCTGTGATAAATCCTGCGAAGTCCTGGGGGTAGGTTGCTTATCCAGTGAGGTTGGCTGTTTGAGTTTTGGCACCTGTGCCACGGTGAATGCTGTCACTGATAAGAAGGTCGATCTGCTGCCCTATTTGCCGCCCTATCCCGCAGCTATGCCGGGACATTTTGTAACAGAGATTCCAATTGATCGTGGTTTCTGGATGGTGAGCTGGTTTCTGGAAGAGTTTGGGCTAAAGGAACGCATGGAAGCCCAGCAACAGGGTGTTTCTCCAGAATCTCTTTTAGATGATTTGATCAAAGATATTCCACCGGGGAGTAATGGTTTAATGTTGCAACCCTATTGGAGCCCGGATCGGGTTTATTGTGATGAATTTGGAAAAGGAACAATCATTGGTTTCTCCGATACCCATACGCGTGCCCATCTCTACCGGGCGACCCTGGAGGGATTGATCTACGCGCTCAAAGATGGGGCTAAAATCACCACAGACAAACTAAAACAACCCTTCCTAAAATTGCGCGTTTCGGGTGGTGGTGCCCAAAGCAAAATGGCTGTCCAAATCGCGGCGGATGTATTTGGTCTGACCATTGAATGCCCCAGTGTTTCAGAGACTTCCGTTTTGGGAGCAGCCATCATCGCTGCCGTGGGGTTGGGTTATTATCCGGATTATGCGGCAGCTGTCCATGGGATGTCCCGCATCAGCCGGACAGTTTACCCAGATCCGAAAAACCAGGAACTGTACGCTGAGCTTTATCAGCAGGTTTATAGAAAAATTTATCAACAAAATAAACCGATTTATCGGGTTCTTGCCAAAATTTTAGGCAGGATTGCCAGGTAAGATGTTTTCAAAACTGATCAGCAACAACGCCAATCGGCATATGCCGGTCACGGATGTTTTAATCAAACCATCCGGAGCGGATTGCAATATGGATTGTACTTACTGTTTTTACACAAACAACAATACATATCCTTCCGCTGGTAAAAGGCGAATGAATGAACAGGTGCTGGAGACAATGATTGCTCAATTATGCGCTCAACAAGTGCCAGGGCTTTCGTTTGGCTGGCAGGGGGGTGAACCGACCCTGATGGGGATTGATTTTTACAAAAAAGCAATCGGGCACATGCAACATTATGGTGACGGAAAAATGATCGCCAATGGATTACAAACTAACGGTATCTTGATCGATCAAGCCTGGGCACAACTCTTCAAACAATACCAATTTCTGATTGGTTTATCATTGGATGGACCTGAGCATATTCATGATCATTTTCGGGTGTTAAAAAATGGGACAGGTACATTTGAGAAAGTAACCGGAGCAGCGAAACGATTGTTGGATGCCGGGGTGGAAGTGAATGTGTTGACGGTGATCAACGACTATTCAGTTCAATTTCCAGAGGAAATTTACACATTCCATAAATCACTCGGATTACAGTTCATGCAGTTTATACTATGCCTGGAGACAGACCCTGATGGGAATGGTTTGGCAAACTATTCGGTATCCGCTGGGGATTACGGGGAATTTCTGTGTAAGCTTTTCGACCTGTGGTTGGGAGATTTTTCAAATGGCATACCAACGACATCCATCCGCTTTTTTGAATCGCTTTTATTTCAATATGCCGAATTTGCACCCACCGAATGCACACAGGCAAAAACATGTGGTAGTTACCTGGTGATCGAACACAATGGGGATGTCTATCCATGCGATTTTTATGTGGACCCTGATTGGAAGCTTGGAAATTTATTGGAGACGCCATTGCCAGCGTTAATGAATTCAGAAAAACAAGCTGAATTTGGAAAAATGAAATCAAAAGCCCCTGGAGAATGTCTTACCTGTTCATGGAAACATCTTTGCCACGGTGGTTGCACAAAAGATCGCTTTCGAAATCCAAACAACCTGAATCACAATCATTTTTGTGATGCTTACAAAACCTTTTTCGCCTATGCAAATCAAAGATTTGAGAAAATGCCATCTGATTGGAAACGCAGACAAAGCCGTCAGGCTTTTATCTCATCATATCAATAGGAGTCATCCATGAAGCGATTTATTGAAGAAAGTAACCAGAAAGAATACGATCTAATTGTCATCGGAGGGGGTATCACCGGCGCATCTGTTGCCTATGAAGCCGCTTCACGTGGATTCTCCGTCGCTCTGCTGGAGAAGAATGACTTCAGCGCTGCCACATCGGCTGCTACCTCCAAACTGATCCATGGCGGATTACGTTATCTGGCCAATTTCGAGTTTGGGTTGGTGCGTGAATCGCTGAAAGAACGCCGCATTCTGGAGAACATTGCTCCGAACCTCGTTTACCCCATTCCTTTCATCATTCCCTTGTATAACAACTGGGCACGCAGTAAATGGATCATGGAACCAGGCATGATCATCTACGATCTGCTCTCGTATGACAAAGGATTTACCTGGGATGATGCCAAAAAAATTTCGTGGCACAAACATATTTCCCGGAAAAAAGTACAGGAATTGGAACCGATTGTGAAGACTGATGGAATGACCGGTGCGATTCTATACCATGATTGCACTTCGATCAATCCAGAACGTCTGACACTGGCGTTTATCAAATCTGCTGTGAAACTTGGGGCCGAGGTCGCCAACTACGCCAAAGTGGTTGACTTCCTGCGTTCCAATGGCGCTGTGGAAGGTGTGGTTGTTCAGGATCTACTTCAGAATAAGTCCTTGGAAGTCCGTGGAAAAATGATCATTAATTGCGGCGGACCATGGGCGGATTTAATTCTGGAAGTAGCTACTGGAAAACAAAACTCGCAGAATATTCGCCGCTCAGAAGGTATTCATATCATCACGCGTAAGCTGGCCAATCAGCATTGTATGGGTATGATGTCTCCCGGTGGCAGACATTTCAACATCATCCCCTGGCGCGGGCATTCGTTGATTGGTACCACCGATCGCGAATATATCGGTGACCCGGATGCTTACGAAATCACCCGCGAAAAAATTAAAGAGTTTCTGGTTGAAGTAAATGGCGCATTAAACGAAAAAGATCAAATCGCTTATTCCGATGTGCTCTACACCTATGGTGGCCTGAGGCCATTGGTCGAAGACCAGACCAAGGAGGTGTACAAATCCTCCCGCAAGTATGAAATCTACGATAACGAAAAAGATGGTTTAAAGGGTTTAATCACGGTGGAAGGTGGAAAATACACCACCAGCCGCAGCCTGGCAGAAAACGTGGTTCGCCTGGTGGTCAAGAAGTTAGGTTTGGGATCGTATAAATCCAAAACGGCTAAAAAATATCTGACAGGCAGCGAAATAAAGAATATAAATTCATTTATCGGGTCGGCAATTTTTGAAAATGAAGATTTTCCGGAGACAACCATCAACTATCTTGCTCGCGTGTATGGAACTGAATACACCGATGTGCTGAAGATTGCCCGAAATCAACCAGAATATGCTGCATCTATCAATGCCGATGGTGAGATCCTGGCGCAGGTGGTTTTTGGCATTCGAAATGAAATGGCACGTACGCTGACTGATATCCTCCTCAGGAGAACAGGTATCGGTACCCTCGGTCATCCTGGGAAAGAAGTGCTACAAAAGGTTACGGAGATCGCTGCAGAAGAATTGAATTGGGATGAGACCCGGATAGAACAGGAATGGATGGCTGCGGAAAAGGTATTAACGGTACCTCAATAAATTGACCAATATCGGTACTGGCACATCTTTTACCAGGTTGCCATACAATACACCCTGCCTTTGAGGTCAATCCCGGCTTCGTATAAACGCTCTTCTTCGTCCGGGTCAATCCGTTTTTCCAGATCTTCCAGACAGCGTTTCAGGGTGGGGTTCATGGCAAGCGTACCTTTCAAGCCAGTCAAAATTTTTTTATTGCTTCCCAGTATAAACAACTTTCTGATCTCAATCTATTGTCGAATACATATAAATTAGCGAGAATCGAGAATGTTTTGTTTGAAAGAGATTCGAAAAACGAATGGATTCGGTGTAGTAGGTTTTTCGCTCATAATCGACAAATTCGAGATGTTTGTGATAACATGTGATTCTTGTATAATAAAAGCAAGTAAAACAAGAATTTTGTTTGTCGTTTTTATAACCATCGAATTTCTGGTTTTGTAGAAGAAGATAAAACCAGTTTAGTGTTATCACAAAACCTATTGACTAATAGAACCTTCGCAACCCAATAACCTGAATGATGTGAAATAAAAACGTCTTTCTTTTCAGATTTAGCTGAAAATATGGAGTTGCTATTATGTTTAACCGAATCCTTGTCCCATTAGACGGATCAACGCTTGCAGAACGAGCGATTCCGCATGCCGAACTATTTGCCCGAATTTTTCACTCAGATATCATTTTATTACAGGTGCTTGATCCAGCTTATAGTCAGACCGACCCAAATGCTTGTGATCCATTAAAATGGCAAATCATTAAAACGGAAGCTGATATATATCTTCAAGGGATAACAGATCAGATTCACAAAAATCTCGGTGAAAAATCATTGATAAGTGGAGATAAAGAAAAAAACAGGGTGGAATATTGTATTCGGGAAGGCAGAATTTCTGAAAATATTGTCGACTTTGCTCATAGTGAAAATATTGACTTAATCGTAATCAGCACTCATGGTGCTGGAGGGTTCAGTCGTTGGAACATGAACAGTATTACCCAAAAAGTAGTTAGCATGATCTATCTACCTGTTTTAATTGTGCGTTCCTATAATCCACCTCAAATGAATGAGCCCATCATTCAGTATAATCGCATAATGCTTCCGATCGATGGCTCACGTCGCGCTGAGTGGGCGATGTCCATAGGAGCAGAATTGGCAAAAAGTGAAATTTCCACCCATGATCTGGCGGATATCTCGGATAAAAAACCAAGATTTTTATTACTAACCGTAATTCGGCCACCAGAGTTTCCTGTTCCGGAACCTGTCCCGGTAGAAATCAGCCAGCTTTCAGAGCAATTGGTTAAAATTAGCTATGATGTTGTAAATAAATACCTGTCTGAATTAAAAGAACGATTTCCTGTTGAATGTGAGACTCGTATTGTCGAGAGCTCTAGCATTGCTTCTGCCATACACGACCAGGCTGAAAAGGAAAACATCGATTTAGTGGTTTTTTGCGCTCACGGTTATGCGGGTCAATTCGACTATCCTTATGGGAGCATTACCAGAAATTATCTGGAGCATGGAAGCAAATGTGTGCTGATCGTCCAGGATACGCCTCTTTCACAAGTCAAACCTAGTCTTGCTCAGATTGCTTCAGAAAAATCTGGGAGACGTTAAATATGCTGAATAAATCGAATAATGAAAAACGAGAACAGGATAGTTCTTTCTCGGAAGATTCTACTTTGTTTAAAACTGAACAATTGAATGAATTAGCCACAACGCTGGTAAAAAATTATCAGAACGCCCGTGTTTTTCCATCAAAATCTGGAAAGATGGCTGTATTGGGGGAGGATGAAATTAAGTTGTATAGTGCCTGGTTAGAAAAGGCACACACCTATTTTCGAGAGGCTACCAACAAAGGAAATTCTCTTACCTTTGCTTCGGAGTGGATGCTGGACAACTATTATATTATCAAGCGATCCTTTCAACAAATTTCTCAGGATATACCAACAAGTTTTTATAATCAGCTGCCAAAATTAATAGATAATTCTTTGATAGATTTGCCACGCATCTATGTGATTGGCTGTGCTGAGCTTTCCTCCCAAAAATATTTGTTAAATATGGAAGACATGCAAGCTACCCTGATTAAGGTTCAGGAAGATGTGACCCTAACGATGGGAGAACTATGGGCATTACCCATTTTTTTACGCTACAGATTGATACAAATTCTGGCACATGTGTTGGTAAGTGTTATTCAACCCGAGAGCCCACCCGACCTGCCAACCTTATTTACGCCTCCGGATGGAAAGATTGAGCCAATTTCTACAATCAATGCAACATCAGGGAATTCCTCTGTCAGTGGGATTGTAGCGAATATTATTCTCAGTCTGCGCGCCATCTCCGAACAAGACTGGAACGATTTGTTTGAATCCGTCAGTCATGTTGAGCAAATCCTACGCGCAGATCCAGCAGGCATATATTCATTAATGGATTTCAAAACACGTGATATGTATCGGAAAGAAATCGAATTACTTTCGTTTTCAAGTGGCCTGGAAGAAAAAAAAATATCTGAAATCATACTCAATTTAGCCAGTGAATATGACAAAAATGAAAAAGAATTTGCTGGCATTTCTTCAAATAATAATAAGTTTGTATCACCCCCCTATAATTTGAAGCAGCATGTTGGAGATTACTTACTGGGAGAGAGCCGGCCTGTATTAGAAACAAAAATTGGATACCATCTAAATCTTAAAACAGCATTCAAGCGCTGGGTAAAGAAGCGTGCCAGCGCGCTGTACCTTGGTGGTATCTTGTTGATTGCGTTGACATTTTTGTTGGTTCTTTTTCTTGTTTTATTTCAATCAGTTTTTTTCCAGTCAGCTACTTCCTTGCAAAAGGTTTCGGTTCTCATATTGTCAATTTTATTACTGATACCGATATTGAATGTTTCCACCAACCTGATCAATTGGTTGATCACCTTAAGCATAAAACCTCAAATCCTGCCCAAGCTGCTTTTTAAGGAAGAGATTCCTGATCCATTTAAAACCCTGGTTGTTATTCCCGCCATGATTACCAGTCGCCAGGAGATTCAGGATCTTTCCCGTCAACTAGAAATGCAATATCTTCGTAATCCTGAATCTGGCTTGATTTTTGCTTTATTAACAGATTTTCCTGACGCAGATAGTGAAGTTTTACCTGAAGATGAAGAATTGGTTGGGTATGCAGCTGCAGTAATGGAAGATTTGAATACAAAATATACGTATTCAAAGAATAGTGATCAAACACAACCCCCTGACACAAACGATAAACAACTTTTTTATTTTTTACACAGAAAACGAAAATGGAATCCTTCAGAAGGATGTTGGATGGGGTGGGAACGTAAACGTGGCAAACTCCATGAATTAAACTTATTATTACGAGGCAATAAGGATGTTTCATTCATAAATGTTAGTCCGGGCTCAAAATTGAGTGCTGGCTTACAAAAGATCCGGTTTGTGATTACGCTGGATGCTGACACCATTTTACCGAGTGGAGCTGCCCGGCGTTTAGTTGGCACATTAGCCCATCCGTTAAATCATGCCAGGTTTGATGAAGCAACTGGAAGAGTAATCTCCGGCTACACCATACTGCAACCGCGCATGGAGATTCATCCCAGAAGTTCTGATTATTCCTGGTTCACACGTATCTTTGCTGGAGACAAAGGTCTGGATCTATATACCCGGGCAGTTTCTGATATCTACCAGGACCTTTTCGGTGAAGGGATCTTTGTTGGCAAAGGCATTTATGATCTGGATGCTTTTGAAAAAAGTACGCGTGATCGAATTCCCGAAAATAGCGTGCTCAGTCACGACCTGTTGGAAGGCATTATGGGTAGGGCAGGACTGGTAACGGATATCACGATGGTTGAGAATTATCCGCCAAATTATTATGTCCAGGTAAAAAGACAACAGCGTTGGATCCGTGGAGATTGGCAACTCTTACCCTGGCTGCTTCAACCAGGAAAGTTCAGGATAAAAATTTCAGCCATTAATCGCTGGAAAATGTTCGATAATCTAAATCGATCGCTGCTTGCCCCTGCGCTTATATTAATCTATGTTCTGGGCATCATTTTCATACCATCTTTGAGTATACTCTGGGCTATTGTCATTTTGCTTTCTTTGGGTATTCCCTTAATCACAAGTTTGGCCAGGAGTACGATTCAGACACTGGCTGGTGAAACGATTGAATTTGCATTTCATCCTTTAAAACGGACTCTCTTGCGCTGGTTATTAGCAGTGGCTTTCCTTCCATATGAAGCATATAACGCATTGGATGCCATTTTGACTACTCTATATCGCCTGTTGATCAGTCACCGCGACCTTTTGCAATGGACTACAGCTGCTCAAACCGCCCACCTTTTTGGACTGGAAATGTATCGAAAAACCATCTGGTTTAGGATGACGGCATCTGCGTTGGGTACACTGGCTTTGGTTGGATTGACCATGGGGTTTCAATATTTTTTTGGAAACAGGTTAGCACCAGGTTTAATGATTGCTTTACCCATCCTACTGTTATGGATGTTGTCACCTTTAATCGCCCAATGGATCAGCTCCCGAATAAAAAGTCACACCATCCCCCTGAGTGATGAGCAGGCTTTGCTCTTTCGTCAGCTTGCCAGGCGAACCTGGGGCTTTTTTGAAAGGTTTGTTGGTCCTGTTGATCATTGGCTTCCCCCTGATCATTTTCAAGAATCCCCAATAGGGATCGTTGCTCATCGCACATCGCCATCCAATATTGGGTTGCTGTTCACATCGACATTAGCGGCTTATGATCTTGGTTACCTTGATCAAATTGAACTGGCTACCCGCCTGTCAACAACTATGGACACATTAAACCAGTTGGAGCGTTTCCGAGGGCATTTTTTAAACTGGTACGACACGCAAACATTGAAGCCACTTAATCCACGTTACGTTTCTACTGTAGATAGTGGCAACCTGGCAGCCAGTTTGATTATTATTACACAGGCTTGCACAAAAACGCCACGTGACCGTATTTTTCGATGGGCCCATTGGCAGGGTTATCTGGACACCATTTCAAACCTGACCAGGACATTAAATGCGATGCGTAACAAAAAGCATGATCAATTTATTGAAAAAATCATTCGTCAGATCGAACAGATGGAAGAAGAAATCTGGCATTTAAAGACAGAACCCAATCGATGGTATGAACTATATTTGAATGTAAATGGGAAATTTTGGCCAGATCTCTCAAAGCAATTGATTGAGCTCATTGATGCAGGCCGCTCTTCTTTTAGTTTGGATGCTATGCGCAATTTACAGGAAGTGGCAACCCAGGTTACGCGTCACCATCAAGTCATTAAAAGAACTATCACTGAACTGGTACCCTGGATTCCCTTATTTGAACAGACTCCTGAATTTTTTGAAGAAAATCACCTTCTAGATGAGGTTCAAAAATTACAAAAAAAGTTACCGTACAATCCAAACCTCTACAAAATTAATGTTTTTGTTAGAAATGGTCTTAGTAATACAGCTGCATTGCGAAATAAGTTGAAAGAAATTCAACCTTCAAAAGTCACAAACGAAGAAGTTGTTATGGTTCGCGCAGCGCTCGAATGGTTAGATGGGCTTGAACAGGCGTTGGTACAGGCAGAAGGAAATGCGGAAGCGCTGATAAAAAGTTTCTCTGAAATTTCGAACCGAGCAGAGATATTTGTGGAAGAAATGGATTTTAAATTCCTCTACCACCCCCAACGGAGAATATTTCACATTGGTCTAAACCTTGATGTTGGTGAACTTGATAAAAATTACTACGATTTACTTGCTTCTGAGGCAAGGATTGCTTCTATCATTGCACTGGCAAAAGGAGATGTGCCTAAATCCCATTGGTTGCAGCTTGGCAGACCACTCACCCGGGTAGAAGGGCGAGTGGTATTGCTTTCCTGGAGTGCGACCATGTTTGAATATCTAATGCCAACACTTTACTTGCTTTCTTATCCAGGCACACTATTGTCAGAAAGCGCTTTGGGCGCAGTTCTCCATCAAATTGTTTATGGAAAAGCAAAAGACGTGCCATGGGGCATCTCTGAATCAGGTTATTACCGCTTTGACGGAAATCAAAATTACCAGTATCGAGCGTTTGGGGTTCCTGGACTTGGTTTTAAACGAGGATTAAGCGATGATCTTGTCGTTGCCCCTTATGCCTCGATGATTGCAATTGGTATTAACCCCCAGGCTGTAGCCCAAAATCTGGTTAACTTAATGGAACATGATGGTATGGGTATATATGGTCTTTATGAAGCCATTGATTTCACAGCTCATCGGTTATTGGTGGGTGAGCCCTCAGCCGTGGTACGTGAATATATGGCTCATCATCAGGGAATGATCTTAATGGCCATGGCAAATTATTTTAATAAAAACATAATGGTATACCGGATGCACAATGATCCACGCATACAGAGCGTTGAATTGCTTCTCCAGGAACAGGTAGCGCAATCATTGGAATTACAAAAACCTTTTGCTGAAGAGGTTAAAGGAATACAACGCTTATCTGAAACCATTGTTGAAGTCAGTCCCTGGAATGTACCTGTACATACTTCGATTCCTCAAGTAAATCTCCTCTCAAATGGTTATTATCGTCTAATCATTTCGAATATGGGTGGTGGGTATAGTAGCTGGCGAGACATAGATCTTACTCGCTGGCAAGCTGATGGTGTGCAAGACTCATGGGGAACTTGGATTTATATTCAAAATAAGGACTCTTTTGAAAATAACGAAGATTCTTTTGCGCAAGGAAAGATTTGGTCGGCCGGATATCAACCCTTTTCCGGTGAAAAAACAAATATGCAGGTAACTTACTTTGCACATAAGGCTGTCTTTAATCGGGTTGAGGAAAATATCACTTCTACAATGGAAATCACCATCTGTCCTAATGATCCGGTTGAAATCCGCCTAATTCGTTTACACAATACCGACACAAAATTACACCCATTGCGTCTGACTTCATATAGTGAAGTAATTCTGACAAAACAGAACATTGACAACCAACATTCTGCTTTCAACAAGCTTTTTATTGAGACTGAATTTTTACCAGAACTTAATTTGCAAATTTTCACAAGACGTCTGCGTTCCAATGAAGACTCCCCCGTCTTTCTGGGGCATATGGTAGTGGTCAATAAAAATGGAAAGCCCAATAATAACGAACACGCAGTCTATCATGAAGCTGACCGCAATCGCTTCATAGGTCGAGGTAGAAATATTCACAATCCAGAAGCACTCACATCTGATCAATACCTAACAGGTACAAGTGGCTCCACCCTGGATCCTATCCTCTCCCTTGGAATTGAAATTGATGTCAATCCACACAATAGCACTGAAATGGCATTTCTTACATTCGCTGGAGACAGCCGGGAATCAATTCTTTCATTAGCTAATCGATACAGTCATTGGGCACTGATTGAGCGTTCATTTATTGAGGCTAATACGGCTGGTCAGGTCTGGTTGGGCAAACACAACTATAATTCCGAGTTATTTAAAAATACGATGCAGATCCTTTCAGCATTGCTGTATCCAAACAAGTCGGCACGTACTTCGCCAGAAACAATTGCTGCTAATAAACTTGGTCAATCCGGATTATGGCGCTTTGGAATATCGGGGGATTATCCTAATATTCTGGTTGAGATTGAGGATCCCAAACAGATCGACCTGGTTCACGAGGTTTTACAGGTTCATGAATTTTTACGAAGACGTGGATTGATGGTGGATGTTGTTATTCTCAATCATCAACAAACCGATTATGGCGCAGAATTAAGTGGGATGCTCTATCGCCTGGTCAGCCGCTTACAAAGAGAACAATGGCTGAATCAGCGGGGCGGGATTTTTATCCTTTATGTGGACCAGATTAAATTGGAAGAGCGCAATTTGTTGCAAACCGCTGGACGGTTCCTTGTCCAGGGGAAACACGGATCACTTTCTTCTCAGATGCCAGGATATTCAACATTTGTGCATCATTTACCAGAATTTATTCCTTCCAGAACTACCAAAGAAATAAACATAACAATTGAACCAAAACAAATCAACAGTAAAGAATCCTTGCAGTTTTTTAACGGTTATGGTGGCTTTAGCAAAGACGGTCGTGAATATGTAATCGAGTTGCCTGCTGGTGAGTTTACCCCTGCACCCTGGGTGAATGTGATCGGTTATCAAAACTTTGGTTTTATGGTCAGCGAAACCGGGAGCCAGAGTACCTGGGCAGAAAACAGTGGAGAAAATCGATTAACACCCTGGTCTAATGATCCAGTTTGTGATCCATCAGGTGAAGTTCTATACCTGCGTGATGAAGAAACGGGTGCTGTTTGGACACCAACACCATTACCTGCTGGGGCAGACGAACCCTATCGTGTTACACATGCTGCAGGCTATTCCATTTTCGAACACAGCTCCCATGGACTCAGCCAGCGACTAACACTCTTTGCCAGCCCTGAAGACCCGGCAAAAATTATTCATTTACGAATAGAAAATAATTATGACTATACCCGTCGGATTACTGCTACACAATATATCGAATGGGCATTAGGAAAAACCCATGCATCCTCCATGCCTTATATCATTTCCGAATATGATGCAGCCACGGCTTGTTTGATAGCTACGAACCCCTTTAACAGCGAATTTGGTGAACGAACTGCTTTCCTCATCGCTAGTAAACAAATCCATGGGTTGACTGCTGACCGAACTGAATTTATAGGACGTGGTGGAACCTTAGCATCTCCGTCTGCTTTAAAGCGCATCGGATTAGAATCTCGTCTTACACCAGGAGAGGACCCTTGCGCAGTTCTTCAGGTACATCTTGATCTATTGCCTGGAGCGGTTGAAGAAATTTACTTTGTACTGGGACAGGGCAGAAACAGGGATCAGGCGCTGGAACTTGCCATTAAGTACCATGAGCCTCTTAACGTTGAATTTGCTTTGGAGCGTACGCAGGCATTTTGGAATCAATTGCTTGGTAAGTTGCAGGTGCACACCCCTGACCCTGCTACTGATCTCCTCCTCAATCACTGGATGCTTTACCAGAGTCTCTCCTGCCGCATTTGGGGCCGTTCAGCATTCTATCAATCCAGCGGAGCTTTTGGCTTTCGCGATCAACTTCAGGACATAATGGCTCTTTTAACAATCGACCCGACGATTGCGCGCGATCAGATTTTGAATGCCGCGCGACACCAATTCGTTGAAGGCGATGTGCTGCATTGGTGGCATCCACCTTCCGGGCGAGGTGTGAGAACGCGCATCTCAGATGACCTGCTTTGGCTTCCCTATGTCACAGCGAAATATGTCGAAATCACCGGTGATCTAAGTATTCTCCAGGAACAAATTCCGTTTTTGGAGGGACAGCCATTGAATAAAGACGAAAATGAACATTATGGTGAATTTCTGCAAACAAATGAAACGTATCCTTTGATTGAGCATTGCCACCGGGCGATTGTAAAAGGGGCTACCCGTGGGGCGCACGGATTGCCTTTGATGGGTTCTGGTGATTGGAACGACGGCATGAACCGAGTAGGGGAAGAAGGAAAAGGCGAGAGTGTCTGGCTGGCATGGTTTTTGTGTGATGTCCTTGAAAGCTTTGCAAACCTGTGTGACAGTTTGGGAGATAACGAAATAGCGATCGATTATCGAGCTCGTTCCAAAGAATATGCCACAGCAGTGGAGCAATTCGCCTGGGATGGTGATTGGTATCGCCGCGCTTATTATGATGACGGAACCCCGCTGGGCTCAATCCTGGAACCGGAATGTCAGATTGATTCAATCGCTCAATCGTGGTCTGTACTGAGTGGAGCAGGTGACTCAGTCCGCAGCCGCAAGGCTATGCATTCGGTACTGAATAGATTGATTCACCCTCAAGACCGTTTGTCGCTGCTTTTTACACCACCATTTAATGAAACAGAGCACGATCCAGGCTATATCAAAGGTTATCTTCCAGGGATTCGCGAGAATGGCGGCCAATATACTCATGCAGCTACCTGGACTGCCTGGGCCTTTGCCAATCTGAAAGATGGAAAACAGGCAGGCGAACTCTTCGAACTGCTCAATCCTATTAATATGTCTGATACAAAGGAAAAGGTCACAAACTATCGGGTTGAACCTTATGTGATCTGTGCCGATATCTACAGTCAGCCACCCCATCGTGGTCGCGGTGGTTGGACCTGGTACACTGGTTCTGCTGCCTGGATGTACCGCCTGGGTCTGGAAGGCATTCTGGGTTTCAAGAAAACCGGTAACACCCTGTGGATCGATCCGGTTATTCCACCGGATTGGGATGGATTTGAGATTCGTTATCAATTCGGGACAGCCAGTTATCTTATTAAAGTGATCAACCCTGTGCATGTTACCCACAATGTAATATTTACAAAACTGGACGGAATAATTTTGGACAATACCACCATTTCACTTGTGGATGACGGACAGGACCACTCTGTTGAAATAACCATGGGTGAATCAGAAATTCATGATCTTCCAAAAGCGTTTTTCGAGTAGGATTCATAATCAAAACGCTTTTCTCAATTTAAGAATTTCCCTTTGGCCACATACATCTCGATGATTCAATGCTAGAATACAAATAGTAACGATACGGAAAGCTGGATAACGAAAAACTTCTCATGACTGTCATCGTTGTAGAAAAACACCAACATTACTAAAGGAGTTCAACTTGAAGGGTGTTCATGGAAAAATTTTGGTGGTTGATTTAAGCCGCCTTCAATATCAGGTCGAAGAACTACCGGAAGAGATCTATCGCCGTTATCTGGGCGGATATGGCCTGGGTGCCTATTACCTCTATAAACACATTCCACCTGGTAGCGATCCGTTGGGACCGGACAACATCCTCGCATTTACTCCCGGCTTGTTAACCGGTACCGGGGCAGGCTTTTCAGGGCGTTGGTCGGTGTGCGCCAAGAGCCCACTGACGGGTAAAGGAAGGCGATCCAATGGTGAATTCAGCAATGGCGGTTGGGGCAATGCCAATGCAGGAGGTATTTTCGGACCAGCCATTAAACGGTCTGGATTTGATGCCATCATCTTCAATGGCCAATCGGAGAAACCAGTTTATCTATTGATCACACAGGAAGGTATCTCTCTGGAGGATGCCAGCTTTTTGTGGGGCAAGGACACGGTTGAGACTGAGGAGGAAATGAAGGCCAAATACGGGCAGCGTGCCTGTGTAGCTTCCATTGGTCCGGCGGGGGAAAATCTATCCTTAATCTCCGGTATTGTGAACGATAAAGGTCGCATTGCTGCCCGTAGTGGACTGGGTGCAGTCATGGGTAGCAAAAAACTGAAAGCCATCTGCCTGACCGCCAATGAAAAAATAGAGTATGCCGATCGCCCTAAACTACAGGAACTCAACAAATATTATTTCGCACGCATGAAACATTTCAAATCCAGCAAGCTGGTCAAAGCCATCGGCACCAAGCTGGATTATATTGCCCCATTGATGCGGGTTTCAAAGATGGGACTGGCTGCACCTGGCAGTATCATTCCACGCCTGATGGGCACCATGTACGGTGGCGTTGCGCTGGGCACCAATATGACCACCATTATTTCCGCGCAAAGTGGCGATTCCCCGGTCAAGAATTATAAGGGGGTGGGCTATGTCGATTACCCGATGAAAAAAGCCATGAAACTGCGCGCCAAACGCTTGAATGAATTTGGAAAGAAGCAATATGGCTGCTTTTCCTGCCCGCT
>JACZIY010000578.1 GCA_014860845.1 Anaerolineaceae bacterium | reverse complement strand
CATGTGGAAGTGCCACGCGTGGAATATGACAAGCTAACCAATCAACGTTTAGGCGAATCCTCTGCGATCATCCGGGAAAGAGTAGAGACCGCCCGTCAATGTCAGATCACGCGGTTTTCTCACAACGGAAGCAATCCTGAAGAAAATCAAAAATCTCTCCTGATGACATCCAACGCTGATATGGGTGTCGGAGAAATTCGCAAATTCTGCAAACTGGATGACGCTGGTGAAACCCTCATGCGTGCTGCCATGCGCCAGTTACAGCTCTCTGCGCGTTCATTTCACCGTGTGCTCAAAATTGCCCGTACCATCGCCGACCTGGCAGGCAGCGAGAATATCGCTCCCAACCACCTGGCAGAAGCTTTACAGTACAGACCTAAGATTATGCTGGATAATTGAAATAATTAAATGAATTGTCATAATTCGTCTACGATTCTATTCTTCATATTTATCTAGAACTTCGATGATTTCTTCTGCACATCGGTGGAAAACTTGCTACTTCCGATTCCAGGAAAAGCAAAAAGAGGATTAAGGCACATTCAAAGATTTTCTAAATTTGCTTGTATCTGACAAACCAATTTTGCCTAAAACACCTCACAACTGAAATGAATTCAGACCCATCAGACTGGAAGTGAACTTCGTTTCTTTTTACAAAAGAAATTATTGATTGTTAATGGTTGCCTGCAAACCACGAATTAAGGCATCTTTTTCCGCTGAGGTGAACCGAGCTTCGGGATGCATGATCATGTAGATTGGCATTGGCATCTCACCTTCTTGATTGACTTCGAAAATTTCATCCTTTTCCCGTGCACGGCCCCAATCAGAAAAGTTGAGTTTTTCTCGCCCTTCGTTCACATCGCTCTGGACAAGCCATGAGACAGGTGGCACATTGCTATACCAAAGCCAGACAGTCTCATTGCTATGACAATCGAAACAAGCTCGTTGCGCCAATTCCCGGGTTTGCGCGGAATCCCACTGCGGTTCCAGTACAACCGGAGGATTGGCATGCTGCCGACCAAAGGGTATTAACTGGATCAACAAGAAAAATGCGACTAAAACAACCAGGGTGTATATTATTATTTTCTTCATACCTTTAACTCCTTTTTTTGATGGCTGGATTATTTCAGTGTATAAAATTTCTCAATCTCCAGATGCCTTCTTACCTATATTGTCGTCTAATTAGATTTGATTAAAAATCATGCCCTGAATTTAATAATCCATTTACTATTAATTTCTTAAAAATTTCCGGGAGGCAATTCCTTTGGATGTGGTGGTTCCGGAAGTAAGTCCAATACATGATCAGTTAAAC
>JACZIY010000577.1 GCA_014860845.1 Anaerolineaceae bacterium | reverse complement strand
CATATGGTTCCAAGATCAGAACGGGGAGGCGAGATCATTGAGCCTATGGTTTCTACGCAGTGGTTTGTAACCATGAAGCCATTAGCTGAAGCAGGTCTGGAAGCCGTTCGTGATGGTCAGATCAGCATTATTCCTGAACGTTTCAGCAAAATTTATAATAATTGGCTTGAAAACATTCAGGATTGGTGTATCAGCCGACAGTTATGGTGGGGACATCGAATTCCGGTGTGGTATTGCTCGGATTGCAAACATATAACCGTCAGCAGAGAAGAACCGGATTGTTGTGAACAATGCCAGAGTAGCAATATTTACCAGGATGAGGATGTGTTGGATACCTGGTTTAGTTCTGGCTTGTGGCCATTTTCAACTTTGGGCTGGCCTGAAAAAACACCAGATTTGAACTATTTTTATCCCACCACCATGATGGAAACCGGTTATGACATCCTGTTCTTTTGGGTTGCCAGAATGATCATGTTTGGTCTGGAATTTACCGGGTCAGCACCATTTGAAACAGTCTATTTACATGGAATCATCCGTGATGAAAATGGCGTGAAAATGAGTAAGACCAAAGGAAATTCGATCGATCCTTTAGAAGTCATGGATGAAATGGGTACAGATGCTCTGCGATTCACAGTGTTGGTAGGTTCTACACCAGGAAACGATACCAATATTTCGATTAAGAAAGTGGAAGCCAATCGTAATTTCGCCAATAAAGTTTGGAATGCAGGTAGATTTGTGATAGGCAATTTAGACAAGGCTCCTCAAAAGCCTTCTCAAAAACCCGAGTGGACATTAGCAGATTCCTGGATTTGGGCAAGAATGAATCAATTAATTCGGGATGTTGAACGGTTATTCAGTAACCATCAATATGGTGAAGCTGGTCGCCAAATCTATGATTTCTTCTGGAGTGAATTTGCGGATTGGTATCTTGAAATCGCCAAAATTCAAATTGCAGATAATCCTGATCGTGCTTTCTTCACGGTGCAAACATTAGTGAAAGTATTGGATAATAGTTTACGGCTTTTGCACCCATTCACTCCTTATGTGACCGAGGAATTATGGGGGCATCTCAAATCTGCCTGCCAGGAAAAAACTGAACATTTCTCCCCTAATCAAGGTTGGGAAAAAGCACTCATTATTGCCAAATGGCCAGAAGCACTGGAAATTGAAGGATGGGAAGAAGAAAAAATCAAAAACTTCACGATCATTCAGGAGATTGTCCGCAACATTCGAAATATTCGTACCGAAAAGAAGATTCCCCCATCGAAGAAAATTCCAGCCACCATTATAGCTGGAGAAAAGTTTGAAATCATCACGGATCAGTTAACTACCATTATTGCGCTGGCTAATCTTAATAGAAATGAAACAAGTGTTTTTAAGGATCTGGAAGAAAAACCTGTAAACCAGACATCGGTTGTGATTTCAGGTGTCGAATTGTTTCTTCCACTGGATGATTTAATTGACGTCGAGGTAGAGAAAGAACGTATCAATAAGGAATTAACCGAGATTCAAAACCAGATTACGCGCCTCGAAAATCTATTGAATTCTCCCTTTACTGAGAAAGCACCAGCTGCTGTGGTGCAAAAAGAAAAAGAAAAATTAAGTCAGTTTGCAGAAACATCATTAAAGTTAAGGCAACAATTAGATAATCTGGCTTAAGCAAATAATCCCCTCCCCCAAAAAAATGGAGGGGATTATTTTTGATTTTTGTCCTTGTCTTTTGTTATCAAAATCCGCAACGCTTCTACGGCTACACGAATCATTCCATCTGGATCATGCTTCCTGGCAATGGTGTCCATATCACTCCCAATGATCATCGTGACTGCACCAGCTCGTTTTCGGTAAATACCGGCCAGAATGAAAACAATTGATGCTTCCATTTCCGAGCAAATTGCTCCCCCAGCAACCCATTGTTTCCAACGATCTTTTAAGAAGGATGCCATTGGCATCCGTTCTGGTTCTACTTCACTATAAAAAGAATCTTTGGTGTGTGATACACCTACATAATGGGTATAATCCAATTTTTTGGATGCCTGTACCAGGGCATTGATCACGTCCAAATCTGCAATTGCTGGATATTCAATCGGTAAATACTGTCTGCTCGTTCCCTCATCCCGGATAGCAGCATTAATGATGGCAATATCCCCAACTTCCATATCCGGTTGCATCGCACCGGATGTGCCCACCCGAATAAACGTATGGCACCCAATCTTAACCAACTCCTCAACAGCGATTGCGGTTGATGGACATCCCATACCGGTTGATACAACCGAGACCATTTCTCCATTTAAATAACCCGTATAAACCGTATGTTCCCGGTTAAAAGAAACAAATTTAGGGTTGTCAAAATAATTGGCAATGGACTCACATCTACCAGGGTCACCAGGCAACAAAACGTATTTCCCCACATCACCTTCTTTAACCCGAATATGATATTGAACATCTGACATCCACAACCTCCTAACTTTTCATTATTGATTTGTCTTATGATTTATAAGGCTCTATTATTGTACAATTATCTGAACATTTATGAACTATTTAATCA
>JACZIY010000576.1 GCA_014860845.1 Anaerolineaceae bacterium | reverse complement strand
CTGGACAGCTGTGTTGGCCTGCGCCAGATTTTCAACATATTTTTCACTAATTTTGTAGGCATCCTCGGGGTCATCCAGCGAGGTTTGGATTCCACGACTGATCGCTTTGACCATACCGCGTACCAGTTCGGGATGCTCTTTGATGGTGGTATCGTTGCTGATCAGACCATTCGAGACCAGTTGTAAATGATCCGAGAGTGCCTGGATGTTGATTTCATACCCCTCAGATGCTAATTGCACCGGTTCATTCGTGACATAGATGACCGCTGCGTCAACCCGATCGGTCACCAACGCTTCCACCTGGGTGTATCCAATCGAATCCAGTTTGAGATCTGATTCCGCCAATCCGGCAGCATTCAGCATAGCCTTGAAACCAATATAACTGGCACCGTATAAACCAGGAATCCCAACCCGCGTGCTTTTTAGGTCACCGACATTGGTAATATTCTTCTCCTTCAATGAGACCACCCCGACCGGGTAATTATCATACCAGGCCATCACGTAGGTGACCGGTAAACCCTGCGCGCGCGCCAATACCACCTGTTCACCGGAAGCAATCGCAAACCGCAGTTGACCAGCCCCCACCAGCGCGACATTGTCATTTTCCATGCTGTAGTCCAGCTCTACCTGAATGCCTTCTTCTTCAAAATAGCCATTTTCCAGGGCAACGTAGATGGGCGTGAACTGAACATTGGGAATAAAACCCATCGGTAAACGGATATTGACCAATTCCCTGGGTTGTTCTGCTTTTGGGGTACAGGCTGAAAGCATCCATATGGCAATAAGACTTGTTATAACGAATTTTTTCAAAGGTTCTCCTCCATTAAATTTCAACGGTTAATGTTTGCTTACGTGGGCGATGCTGCCAGGCTAATAATTTTCGTTCCAATAAGATCACCGCTCCATACAATAATAAAGCCATGGCAACCAGGGTGAAGACCGCCACAAAGACCAGTGCCGTGTCATATTGCCCACGTCCTACATTGATCAGGAAACCCAGCCCTCGATCCGCTCCGACGAATTCACCTACCACTGCACCAATCACCGATAGGGTTGCCCCGATGCGCAATCCTCCCAGAAAAACAGGCAGTGCTGCCGGGATTTCCAGATGTCGCAGGGTTTGCAGGCGGGTAGCGCGTAATGAGCGCATCAAATCCCTCAGATCCTGAGGTACGGCGCGGATCCCCACCACTGTATTGACCAATACCGGGAAGAAAACAATCAGCCCAGCGATCAGAACCTTGGAGAATAATCCCGGTCCGAACCAGATCACCAGCAGAGGCGCAATCGCCACAATCGGGATTGCCTGGGATGCCACCAGATAGGGGGAGAGTAAGCGCTCCAACGTGCTGGATTTAGCCAGCAAATATCCCAATACCGTTGCCAGAAAAGCACCGGAGAATAAACCCAGGGTAACTTCCATAAGGGTATAAGAGGTGTGCCAGATCAAACTGCCATTCTGAAGCACTTCGAAGAAACGCCGCAGAACAATCATGGGGGATGGCAAAATGAATGCTGGTAACTCACTCCAACGCGTCACTATCCACCACATTAGCACAGCCAGGGTACCGGAAATGGGCATCAACCAGCCACCATATTTTCCGGCTGCTTTCCTGATGGGGTTATGTTTCTGTGAGCGTTTCAAGCTGATTTCCATCATTCTCCAAAAAAAATTCCGCAGGCAAATTAACAGCCAACGGGGGAGAAAGAAAACCCGA
>JACZIY010000071.1 GCA_014860845.1 Anaerolineaceae bacterium | reverse complement strand
AACTGGTTAAGTGTTCTTGACCTGGCGTTGGTCACACTCATTTTCTTCACGATTCTGATGATGTTGCGTGATACACAGGCGACTGTCTTATTAAGAGGTGTAATATTCCTGGTTATTTTGTTGGCTTTATTAACACAATTTATCGAATTGCCTGCATTTTCCTGGTTAATTCAAACAACGTTACCCGCACTATTATTGGCTATTCCCGTCATATTTGCTCCTGAAATTCGACGAGGGCTGGAACGGTTGGGAAGGGCTGGATCTGCAAACCTGTTTCGACGAAATCTAGCCTCGGAAGAATCCATAAAGAACACCATGCATATTATCAGTATTGCCTGTGCACGGCTTTCAGCTCGTAGACATGGTGCTTTGATTGTTATGGAACGGATAGATACTTTGCAGGAATATGTTAATACGGGCGTTTATTTGGATGCTATTATTTCACCAGAATTGTTATTGCAGACATTTTATCCCAATTCACCTTTACACGATGGAGCTGTGGTGATCTCTGGTAATCGGATTTTGGCGGCTTCCTGCGTCATGCCTTTATCAGCCAGTGGTATTTTGAATCGCACACCTGAAAGACAGATGGGATTACGTCACAGGGCAGCCCTAGGTTCCTCTGAAGCCAGTGATGCGGTTGTCATTGTGGTATCGGAAGAGACCGGGTCTATTTCGGTTGCACAGGCTGGCCGTTTGATTCGAGGTCTGGATTCTGATCGATTAGAAAACATGTTAATAGCTCTCTTCCGACCAGTACCAGGCATCGTTGATTATATAAATATATTTGGATGGAAAATTAAAATTCCTGGTTTCCATCGTAAGGAGGAAGATTAGGCATGTGGAACTTCCTTCGAAAATCTAAGAGAGTTTTTCCGACATTATTAACAGCACTGATTCTGGCAATCACGGTTTGGATTATAGCTGTCACAGCCAGTGATCCTGCAGAAAATCGAACATATCCACGCAATGTTTCCATTGAAATAGTTGGGCAGGACACAAATCTGGTTATGACCAGCGATTTACCTTCTAATGTGGCAATTGTTCTCAATACACCACAAACGGTATGGGAAAAAATTATCAGCACACAAACCCCAGTACGTGCAATATTAGATCTTTCTGGCCTGCAACCAGGTACCCATATGGTTGATCTTCAGATTCAAGTAAGCATTCGGCCGGTAAAGGTTGTTTCTTATTCTCCCAGAACCGTTCCCATTACACTGGAAAGTCTTTCCAGCAAGGTTGTACCGTTATCTTTGGATATTCGTGGTGAGCCAGCAATTGGATACCAGGTTGAGGAACCGGTGGTTGACGTAAAACAGATAACGGTGACAGGTCCGGTCTCCCAGGTCGATAGGGTAGCTGAAGTCAGAGCTACCCTGGATATTTCTCTGGTGTATGAGGATATTTCCAGAATGATAAACGTTGTAGCAATGGATAAAAATGAAGTAGTTGTTAATGATGTTACACTCACTCCTGATCGCGTCGATATGTTTCTGGAAATCAACCAACGATATGGTTATCGCAATGTGATTGTTTCTGTGAACATAGAGGGTCAGGTAGCAGATGGATACCGTCTGACGAATATTTCGGTAATTCCGTTAGCCGTGACGGTGTATTCATCCAATCCACAAATTGTTAACGACCTTCCGGGTTATGTGCAAACGATGCCATTGAATTTGGAGGGATTGAAAGATGATATAGATGTCTCCCTGCTCCTGGATCTACCAGAAGGTGTTCTGGTGGTGGGAGATAACAGAACGGTTTTAGTGCGGGTTAGCATTGCAGCTGTTCAATCCAGTATGCCGATTGCAAATATCCCGATTGAGATCATTGGATTGCCAGAGAATTTAAAAGCCATACTGGCACCTGAAATGATTACTTTGCTGATTTCCGGACCGCTTCCTATACTGGACGGAATCAAACCAGAAGATATTCGGGTCTATATTGACCTAACCGATTTTGCAGTTGGAACATATCAATTGGAACCAGTGGTAGAATTACCCTCCGAGGAAATTTCGGTGGATAGTATCCAACCTGAATTAATCGATATTGAAGTAATCATAGCGCCAACACCCACACCGGGTGGATAAACGCGGAAAGTAAGTAATGAATAAACCGATTGTTGCACTTGTCGGACGTCCTAATGTCGGCAAAAGTACCTTATTTAATCGCCTGACTGGTGAACGAAAAGCGATTGTTGATGATATCCCTGGTACAACCCGTGACCGTTTGATGTCAGAAGCTGAATGGACAGGACGCCCATTTTATGTAATTGACACTGGAGGGATTGATCCATCTGTAGGTGGCAGAACCCCTCTATCGATTGGCTCAGCAAACTTTATTGAAGAGATCAAAGCTCAGGCTGAAATTGCGATAGAAGATGCAGATACGATCCTGTTTGTTGTGGATGCCATTGCTGGTGTGACACCTGCAGATCAAGAAGTGGCTGAGATTTTACGCCGAAAACAGAAGAATATCAATGGTGAACTCGTTCCACCCATTTTGCTGGTTGTAAATAAAGCAGATAGTAAAACATTTCGTGAAGAGGCATACCAGTTTTATGAATTGGGGATGGGGGAACCTTACGCACTTTCTGCTGTGCATGGTACCGGGACCGGTGATTTACTGGATGCTCTGGTAGCAACTTTTCCGGAAGATCTTGAAAAGGAAGAAGATGAATCTGTAAAAATTGCGTTGGTAGGAAAACCCAATGTAGGCAAATCCAGTCTTCTAAACCGGTTGATCGGGAAAGAAAGGATGATTGTTTCCTCCATTCCTGGTACTACACGCGATGCTATCGATAGCCAAATGGAAATTGACGGATTGGCCATCACATTAATTGACACTGCCGGCATTCGTCGTCGTGGGAAGGTTGAACGGGGCGTAGAAAAATATTCGGTTCTGCGATCCATGCGCGCAATTGAAAGAGCGGACGTTGCATTATTGTTGATTGATGCCATTGAAGGCATCACTGCCCAGGATGCCCATATTGCAGGATATATTCTGGAAGCGAGAAAGAGTTGTGTGGTGGTCGTCAACAAATGGGATGCGATTGAAAAAGACACTCATACCATGGTGGCGTTCACCGAACAAATCCGTAAAGATTTAAATTTTATGGATTATGTACCTTTGCTTTTTATATCAGCCAAGACGGGTCAACGTGTTGAACAGGTTATGCCGATGGCACTCAAAGTACAGGAAGAACGTCTGGCTCGTATAACTACATCCAGCTTAAATCGCATCATCCAACATGTGCAGGATATGCACACACCTTCCAGAGCCGGGCGTGTTTTCAAAATGTATTATGGGACCCAGGTGCGATCGGATCCTCCTACCTTCATGATTTACTGCAATGAACCCAAGTTGGCTCACTTCACATTTATTCGTTTTATCGAAAACACCATTCGTGAAGAGTACCCATTTACCGGTACGCCAATTCACATTGTGTTTAAGAAACGATCATAATTTGCCCAGCTCAAGTTTAAGTTGATTGAAATCAGATGTCTCGTGATTTAAAGAAGTATGCTTCTCAAACCAATGTCCAATTGATCATTGGTGGATTTGTATTATTGTTTGTCGTGGGACTGGGATTAATCGCCATTTTTTATGGAACCGGGGCAGCCTTAGTGGGTTTACTGTGCTTAATTGGTGGATTAGTCCCCATTGGATTGGTGGCGTTGTTTTTATTTGGATTGGATATTTTTGTAAAAAAGATCAACAAAGATTAGGGCTAGATTCCTGGATGTTGAACTATTTATCCTCCGGAAATCCCTGGAAGTAAGGTGATGACATCATCCTGCGATAATGGAATATCATCATTCTCATGAATCAGAACATCATTGATCATGATCCTTAAAAAGGGCTGGGATTCCGGTATTTGATGTAATAAATCTCGATAAGCTGGAGGATTGATTTCTTCCAGCTTATCTAATAATCCTTTAAGAATGGTTCCATCTGGTAAGTCAACAATGATTTGACGTGTACCTGCATACATTTCCAAAACACCAAAGAAACGAACCTTAACTGTTATTTGTCTGGGATCCATACGGAAATTATGTGCTTTTCAAGGCGACCTTGCAACTAAAAGGCGAACCTTTTTTGGTGAGTTCCTTGCCTAGCATCACGCGTTCAAGGTTTGCCGGCAGCTTGCGGATTCTTCTTCCCGTGGCATTGGCAATGGCATTCAAAATGGCAGGAGCAGTGGGCACCATAGCAGGTTCAGCAATGTTCTTCGCACCAAATGGTCCAGCAGAGAAAGTAGCCTCAACAAAGCCAGCCATAATTTCCGGCATATCCATCGACGTCGGGATGAGATAAGTATCAAAGTTAATCGACTGGGCATAACCATTCTGGTAATCCAGATCTTCATATAGTCCATATCCCAGACCGTGAGAAATTCCGCCATATAACTGACCAAAAGCACCCTGTGGAAAAATCACTTTACCAATATCATGCACTGCCCAGATGTTGATGACATCAGTATGACCGGTTTTGAGATCCACCTCAACCTCGGCTACCTGGGAACCAAAATGATAGGCAAAATAGGGTGTACCGGTGCCTTTTTCTTCATCCCAGTGGATTTGTGGGGCAGACCACCTGCCAAATGCAGAAAGCACCAACCCCATTTCACGGGCGTGTTTCACGACGATATCCCAGGAAACGGGTTCTTCAATGGGTCCGATATAATCCTCACCCACGCGATGCACCTGATAAACATCACACTTCATAAGATCCGCCGCTGCCCAATCCAGGTTCTGGAGCAAGTTTTGCGCGGCAACCCGCACAGAATTACCTGCCAGAATCGTGGTGCGGCTGGCGACTGTGGGACCGCTGTCTTTGGCGGTATTGGTATCTGGATTATGAACTTTGATGCGTTCAGGCTGAATACCTAGAATCTCTGCAGCAATCAGAGTATAAACAGTGCGAGCACCGGTGCCATAATCTGTTAATCCGGATGTCAGGGTGACCTGATTATCGGCATGGATCTCGATCGTGGCTGTAGCTTCATCCAACCCCTCTGCTCCCAGCGATGTGCCGTGGAACAGTGCAGAAACGCCAATTCCGCGCCGTTTTTCAGCGGATGGTGACTGCTTAGCGAATTCTTTACGTTTGCGATCCCAATCGCTCATTTTGCGAACAGCCAACAGACAATCACTCAACCCCACCGATTCAGAAAGCAGTTGCCCATGAGGGGTAATATCACCTACTTTAAGACAATTTTTCAAACGAAATTCAAGCGGATCCATTCTCAAAGCGTCTGCCATTTCGTCAATCGCTTGTTCAATCCCGGAACAGACTTCGGTATTGCCAAATCCACGGTATGCACCAGCATAGCCGGTGTTGGTATAAACTGTATCAATATCGACAGTACAGTCCTCATAGCGATATGCGCCCATGGCATGGATACTGGCACGCCAGCTGGTGAAAGGGCTTTGAGAAGAATAAGCCCCAGAGTCATACAGACTCCTGAATTCACAGGCTCGCAAAGTGCCATCCTGATCCGCACCGAGTTTGATGTTCATACGCATGGAACCACGTTTGTAACTGGCGATGATACTTTCTTCACGAGAGAAGGTCATGCGCACGGGGCGTTTGGCTTTCAAGGCCAGGGCAGCGACCTGACCGGCTGTTTGATAGTTCAGATCATCCTTACCGCCAAACGAACCGCCAACTGGAGGAACGATCACACGGACTCGATCCGCGGGTAATCCTAATACTTTACAAAGGTCATTTCTGGGAATAAACGGACTCTGGCAGGAAAGATAAACCACCACACCACCTTCCGGGGTGGGAATTGCCAAACCACCTTCTGTTTCCAGATAGGCATGTTCCTGCATCACGGTTTCATATTTCTGTTCGATAGTGACATCACATTCCTGTAATTTTTCGGTCGGATTGCCTTTATACACCGGGTAATGGCCAATATAGTTGGGGTGTTTTCCATCGGTTCGGGTTGGCCCAATTTGAGGAGCATCCGGATCCAGGGCGTAAGCCATATCAAATACCGCTGGGAGAGGTTCTAATTCGCAGATGATGGCTTTGACGCCTTCTACCGCGGCTTCAGGTGTTTCGGCTGCAACCGCCGCAATGCCTTCACCCACGTAGCGAACTTTCTCGTAGGCAAGCATATACATATCAGAAATGGGAAAGCCAAAATTACTATGATTCACGAAATCATCACTGGTGACAATGGCAACTACTCCAGGTACTTTCAGTGCTGGAGAAACATCCAGTTTTATGATACGGGCATGCGGGAGTTCGCTGCGTAGCGAGCGAGCGTACAACATTCCAGGAAGAGACATATCTCCAACATATTTTGTTTTGCCCATGACTTTATCAAGTGCATCGACACGTTGAGTAGGGTGTCCAATATATTTTAAATTTGCCATTTAGATTAATTCTCCCTTTTTTCTGGATGACGATTTTCTGTACGACCTTTGGCTGTGGTCTCGATTGCATCCACAATTTGCATATAACCGGTGCAGCGGCACAGGTTGCCTGCCAAAGCTTCCCTGATTTCCAGGCGTGAAGGTTCAGCTTTGATTGCCAATAGCGCTTCCCCGGCGATCACCATACCTGGAATACAAAATCCACATTGCACAGCACCTTTTTCAATGAAATTGCGCTGCAGATCATTGGGTCATCCATCCTCAGCATGAATACCTTCGATTGTGACAACATCTCGTCCCATCACAGAAGGAGCAGCCACCAGGCAACTATTCACCAACTCTCCATCCAGGAGAACAGAGCAGGCACCGCATTCTCCGACCTCACAGGCTTCTTTTGTGCCGGTTAGTTTAAAATGATCGCGAAGTAAAGCTAACAGCGTAATATCTGCCGGTGCATCCATCGAGACAGGTTTGTGATTCAGAGTGAAATTAATTAACATGGTAACCATTCTCCAGAAAAGTTTTCGTTAGCGCTCTTTCAGCAATTGCCTTCAATGTTATTTCTTTATATTCGGTTGACCAGCGTCTGCCGGTGCTTTCGATCATATCTGCAACCAGTTGATCCGCTGCAATGGTAAAGGTTTCTTTGTCCGGTTTTTTCCCCAATAAAACAGCCTCAACATGGGGAAAACGAACCGGTGTTGCCACAGCAGCACCCGGACAGAGGCGAATATAATCCACCATTCCAGCCAGATTAACAGCTCCAATGACAGCGATGCTTAACCTAGAAATGGATTGAGCTTTCCGGCGACCTATTTTAATGAAACAACTTCTGGCTTTTTCGGGAGGTACTTTGAAGGTGAAATGGGTTAATAATTCTCCAGATTCAATTTGAGTTTCATGTGGACCAGTGATGAGATCCTCTACTTTCACCTGGCGTTCTCCT
>JACZIY010000070.1 GCA_014860845.1 Anaerolineaceae bacterium | reverse complement strand
GCCATTTCTGTTCTCGCCAGGCGTCGTTTTTTACCACGTAGCATCGCCAGACGAAAATAGAATAACAAAGCTGTGAGACCTGTGATTGCATACCCGAAATCAAATTTAAAATTCATTTTACTTGGCTCCTAATCCTTTTTTCCAAACATATGAGATAGTTTTCTGGAAGAAAATATTTAATTCCGGTTGGGGACCATCTTCGTAACGAATATACCGGGCGCTTCTGGTAATTTCTCCAAAACTGGTTCCTGTTGCACTGATTTTCAATGGCACATATTCCAAAACAAAAACACGTGTGTTGGGCATGCGGACTGGCCATCGCTTTTGAGGTTCCTCCAGAAAAGCCATGAAATAACATTCATAAAAATTCTTTGGTTCAGGTAATTTCAAGAGAACCATTCGTGATTTTTTTTCAGGGATATCTTTTATTTCATAAGATATATCCTCAAATGGATCAGATTCTTCCTGACCCAGTCGCACGCCCATATGGTCCCACCAAAATTCAAGAAATTTCATGCCATCTTTTTCCAGATAAGTGAAAAAATTTTTTGTTTGGCTATGAAAAATGGTCGGTAGCGATTCAAAAGTGTAATTAAAGTGTTGGCTGCGTTTATTATCCATGCATTAAACTCCAATGAAATTAGGGATTGTATGCTTGTCTGAAAAATGTTTGAAATGAATTCGGTTCTCTTCCCAACAACCAGGTCAACTGGTTGGAATTTCCAATAAAATCATATTCTTCATAGTACTGGAACATTTTTTTCAGGGTTTCGATGGCATAATCAGAAAGCCCTGATTTGCGAACATCATTTTCCCATGCATTTCGGTCAATTGTTCCTGCAAGAATTATTTTTCCTGTTACATTGGCTACTGCTGAAGCAATATCTAATGCTGAGAGTGCTTCATGAGACGCTAATTCATAAATAGCATTTTCATGGCCTTCTTCCGTCAGCACTTTAACCACAACTTCAGCCAGATCATTTAAGTCAATCATGCTCGAACGGGCTGAGGTGGAGTATGGAATTCGATATTCTCCGGATTTAAGCATTTTGTCCAGATACCCCAATACATTTTGCATATAAGCAGCTGGCTGTAAAATGGTAAATGGCATCGATATTCTGAATAATTGATCTTCTACATGCAATTTCTTCCAATGATGAGGCATAGATTCCACCTGTGGGTGTAACACAGAATGGTAAACAAAGTGTTTCAAATGGTTTTTTTGTGCCAATTGGATCATTAATTGGCCCATTTCTACTTCTTGTGGATGCATATTTGGGCAAATATGGTAAATCGCGGTCGAACCAAAAAAAGCCGGATCCAGCGCAG
>JACZIY010000575.1 GCA_014860845.1 Anaerolineaceae bacterium | reverse complement strand
ACTTAACTTGTTCCTTAAAGAATTTCGGACCGGACTCTTTCGTTTTTGGGTTAGCGTTCTCTTCTAACTGCTGTCGTAATGAATTTAAAACAGAATCGGGTTCTAAAAAAATCGTTTGTTTTGACATATCACATCCTGAATAAATCTTCAAACATTTTCACGTCAATTTTATTGGTTACTCAACAATTTCCAGCTTATGATGATATCTTCCTGTTATCTTTTAGCCATGATCGAATCGGTTCCTGAATTTCAATACCATCCAGTAAAGTGTCCTCTTCATATACCATGCATACCAGTTGATTGAGGGATTTTACCCGCTTTGTGATAAGCAGTTTCTCCTGCAGATGCAAGGGATAACTATATTCATGTGGTAACATCAATAATCGTTTCTGCTGAATGGATTTCATCACCAAAGCACTCAACACCACCTGATGCAGGAATATTTGATGAAACTCGTCCTGACAGTAATCGTCCTGAAATTCCTTATCCATCAGTAATGTAACAAAAATGGCCCGCCAGGCTTGCAGAATTCCTTTAGTAGGATTGATTGCAAAACAATGGGTATTGAAATACGGTCGCAGGGTTTGTCCATCAACAAAGGATTCAATGGTGTAAGGCACCTGATTTACCCTCACCACCTCGTAGACCCTTTGCCAATATCCATCGATTGATTCATTGGCAAGGGAGCCGACATTACGAATATGAACAGGTCTGAAAGCTGCATCATATTGATCTCCCAGAATAAACAATTCTGGTGGATTAAAGATCAGACAATCCGGGTTTAGCCAAATGAGTGTATGAACACCTTCCAAAGCTGCCATTTCCTCAGCCAGTGCACAGGCGAAAACTTTCTCCGCGAGAGGAAAATTACTCAAGGGTACGTCCATTTTCAAATGGAATATCTTTAACGTATCCGATTCTGAAAACCCCTCTGAGAATTTCACATCCGTGCAGAATATCCAGACAGAATACGCTCCTAATCTGCCACCGAACCTGCGCAAACTTTCGATTAACAGCTTCACCTGTTGAGCTTCCACCTGCGAAGATATCAAAGTTATATAATGAATGCGATTGTCATTTTGAAAATTCATTTCCATATCATCAATCCCTTTTTTCATATAAAGTATTATCCCTTAAAATGAGCCTTTTTTACAATCACAAGACAGTAAATTAAGAAATAAGGGTTGATAATACTTTGTCTGTATGAAGGGAATTGAATAACCACACCCCATCGATTACATCCACGTGGTCCGTGAAATCCTTGAAAATGCCTGGGTATTCAGCAAATAAAGGTTAGAAAAATTGTCAAAACACTCATGAAATTTGGGAAGAGAGAATTAGATCCTGTACGCTATAATTTTAAAGGACACATGAACCGTTAATAAAATAAAAGTATCTGCGAAAGAAAGTTATTGAATAGGAAT
>JACZIY010000574.1 GCA_014860845.1 Anaerolineaceae bacterium | reverse complement strand
ACCGGCAGAGTCCTATACCATTGGCATGCCGGCGAGATGACACGTCGTTCTTCAGATTTGTTGGAAGTATATCCGGGAGCATATATAGAGATACACCCTGAAGATGCAATTAAATACGGCATCAAACAGAACCAACCAATAACGTTAAATTCTCGCAGAGGGACCACCAAAGGGAAAGCGTTAATCACCGATCGTGTATCACCGGGATTGGTCTTTGCGAACTTTCATTTCCCAGGAGAGCAGAATACCAATAATTTAACCATTGCTGCATTAGATCCTGTCGCAAAAATTCCAGAATATAAAGTATGTGCTGTTAAATTGAGTATCGAATAATCCACTTTTCGCATGCTGACCTGTCAGATATTTTCTGGCAGGTATTTTTTTATTTTAAATTCAGATTCACTCTTTTTAATTGTTTATTTGAGAATTTTTAATAATTTTGGCTTCGATATGACAATATACGGTGCTATCGAGGAGGATTAACACTTATTTATCCTACCTTTCAATGATAAAACAAATAGATAGATTAATGTCACACTCCCATAGGTTTAGTTATGATCGACAAAGCAGATATCCGCCCAACATTACTGAGTATTCCATGGTTAATGGATTTATCTCAGGAACAACTTAGAAAATTAGAAACTATATCTGGTTTTCGGTTTTTAGAAGAAGGGGAAATTCTATATAAAGAAGGCGGAAACGATAACTTACTTTATATTGTTTCAGAAGGCTCATTAGGAATTGAAATTTATGTGCCTGGACACGGACAGGTGCGTTTATACAATGCGGAACCCTTAGATATTGTGGGTTGGGATAGTATGACCCCTGTTGCCAGACTTCGTATAACAACCATCATTGCACTTAAGAAAAGTAATTTAATTTATTTTGATGGTTCTGCATTAAATGAGTTATGTGATAACGACAAAGAGCTTGGTTATGTCTTTATGCGCAGGTTGTCAAATGTTATTGCTACACGCATGCTGGCAATGCGCTTAAAACTGATTGATCTTTTCATGCAGAAATAAGCCAAAGATCATATAAAACCTAAAAATTAATTTTATTGCGTTTATAATAATGAAATGCATGAATTAGCTGTAACCGAAAGTATTTTACAAATCGCAGAAAAACATGCGCTTCAAGCAAATGCAAAAAAAGTAACTGATATTTTTCTGGTCATTGGAAACTTATCGAGTATTGTTGATGATAGTGTGGTCTTCTACTGGGAAATGATCTCCAAAGGGACAGTCTGTGAAGATTCTGTTATCCACTTTAATCGGTTGCCTGCCACTATGTTTTGTCTGGTTTGTGATAACACGTTTGAAATACCCGGTGAATTAATTCCTTGCCCTAACTGCGGATCTTATCAGCTTAAAATTCAATCCGGGGAAGAGTTCTTCCTCGAAAGCATAGAAATTGAAAGGTAATCAAATGGCTACAGAAAAAGTACAGGTAGTTGAAAAAATTCTAGACGCGAATGATCAGGTTGCATCTCAAACGCAAACTTTATTAACCGAATCAGGTGTTTTTTCCATTAATATCATGGCGTCACCTGGAGCGGGGAAAACAAGTGTAATTCTTAAAACAATTGAAAAATTATCCCAAAAAATGCGAATTGGTGTCATCGAAGGCGATACCGCCCCAGTGACAATTGATACAGATAAAGTATTGGCAATGGGAATGCCGGCTGTACAGATAAACACCGGAGGTCAATGCCACCTGGACGCAATGATGATTGATCGCGCCTTGAAACACATTGACTATAAAGCCCTTGATTTGATCATTGTTGAAAATGTTGGTAATTTAATTTGTCCAGCGGCATTTAAAATCGGAACGCATGCAAATGTTGTAATCTCCAGTGTTCCCGAAGGTGATGACAAACCTTACAAATATACAAATATTTATCGTGGTATCGATGTATTGTTGATCAATAAAATTGATCTACTTCCTTATCTCGATTTTCGTATGGATTATTTTCAACAAGGTGTTGAAATTCTTAATCCTGGATTAACCACTTTTAAAGTTTCCTGCAAAACGGAAGAGGGTTTTAACCAATGGATTAATTGGTTATCACAGCAAGTGGATGAATTTAAAAACCGGGTCCATGCTTGAAATAAAAACAAAAAAAATTCATATCAAAGGGATCGTTCAGGGTGTCGGTTTTCGTCCCTTTGTTTATGCTCTAGCTTTACAAAATGATCTGACTGGTTGGGTTCGGAATTCTTCCAGTGGTGTGGAAATTGAAATTAGTGGGGTTCTTCCCAACCTGGAAAAATTTCTCACGATATTGAGAAACTCCCCTCCTCCACTCAGCCGAATTGATTCGTTTAGTGTCGAAGACATAAGCAATCATGAATACAAAGAATTTACCATTATTGAAAGTAATTCAATGGAAGGTGAATTTCTCCCGATTTCGCCAGATTACAGTATATGCGATGATTGTTTACGTGAATTGTTCGATCCACAGGATCGTCGTTATAGGTATCCATTTATTAATTGCACCAATTGCGGTCCACGCTTTACCATCATAAGAGATATTCCTTATGATCGTCCCAAAACCACAATGGCATCATTTGAGATGTGTGACCAATGCAACAAGGAGTACAAAAATCCATTAGATCGAAGATACCATGCACAGCCGATTGCCTGCACAGTTTGTGGACCTCAGGCAAGTCTGATTATCGATCATCAAATGATCGCCACTGGAGAAGAAGCAATTCAAATTTCCCGCAAGATGGTTCGTGATGGTAATATTCTGGCGGTTAAAGGATTGGGTGGCTTTCATCTGGCTTGTGATGCAACCAATTTCGAAACAGTGGACAATTTGAGGTCACGCAAAAAACGCAGTGAAAAACCCTTTGCATTAATGGCTTTTTCCGTTGAAACGATTTCAGATTATTGTCTGGTCTCTAAATCGGAACAATCACAGCTGGAATCCAAAGAAAGACCTATCGTTTTACTGCAATCAAAATCAATGAACGATCTTTCTCCTTTGGTGGCTCCTTCACAAAACCATCTTGGTTTTATGTTGCCATATACCCCATTGCATTATCTCTTATTAGAACCTGGGGAAGATAACCCGTCCATTTGGGTGATGACCAGTGGAAATATAAGCGATGAACCGATTGCATATAAAGACGCCGATGCTTTTTCCCAATTGGGGAAAATTGCAGATGCTTATCTCATTCATAATCGCGAAATCCACATGCGTATTGATGATTCTGTGACCAGAATCATCGCTGGTAAAAATTTTCCCATTCGCAGATCGCGTGGTTATGCCCCCAATCCTGTCATATCACCTCTGATACTCCCTCAAATACTGGCAACCGGAGCAGAGTTAAAAAACACATTTTGTCTTACCAGAGATAATTATGCATTTATCAGTCATCACATTGGTGACATGGAAAATTATGAAACCTTGCAATCATTCGAAGAGGCAATCACTCACTATCAAAAATTATTTAGAATAAATCCTGAATTGATTGCCAGCGACATGCACCCTGACTATCTGGCAACCCGCTATGCCAATCAACTAGCAGAAAATTTAAATATTCAGAACATTCAAGTTCAACATCACCATGCTCATCTGGCTGCCTGTTTAGCGGATAACCAATA
>JACZIY010000069.1 GCA_014860845.1 Anaerolineaceae bacterium | reverse complement strand
GCTGGAGATAGACGATCTGGACACCATGTTGAAAGCAAATGACTATTGTAATCGCATGGGCATTGACACAATCAGTGCTTCAGCTACTGCTGCTTTTGCGTTTGAAGCCTATGAAAACGGATTGATTCAAAAAGAAGATTGCGATCAGCAACCTTTAGAATGGGGTAACCCGGACTCATTGATGGTTTGTTTAAAATTGATGGTTGAGCGTCGCGGTGTTGGAGAGATCCTATCATCCGGCTCACGGGCTGCAGCCAAACATTTTCAAAATCAATCTGAGTTATATGCAATGCATGTAAAAGGTCTGGAATTAGCTTATCATGATCCCAGGGCCACTTTTTCCATGGCAGCGAACTATGCAACGGCTAATCGGGGTGGCTGTCATTTGGAAGGGTTATCGTATTGGGCAATCTACGGTTTGGATGCTTCCTCGTGGTCACCGAAGAAAGTCGATCGTTTCTCCAATGAGGATGCCGCTCAAGAAGCTGTAGCCTTTCAAAATTATTTTTCTACCTACAATCCGTTGGGTATTTGCAAATTTATAGGAAAAGCCAGTCCGAGCCCACAAATCCTGTGCGATTTAATCAATGCTGCCACAGGCTGGGATATCACGGATGAAGAATTCTTGGAAACTGGTGAACGAATATTCAACATGAAACGGATCATTAATAATAACCTGGGGATTTCTCGAAAAGATGATGATCTTCCTCAGCGACTTAAAACTTTTCCTCGCCCCACTGGCGGGTCGAAAGGGAAATTACCCGATATGGAGATCATTCTGAATGATTATTACGTCTTGAGAGGGTGGAATGAACAGGGTCTACCCAACCAGGAGACAAAAACTCGCCTGGATCTCACCTCATTTTCAAAATAGCATGGCAAGTTGTTGTAAAAGAAAAATTCCGGATAGGTTATTCAAAGGAAAAAAATGGATTTAATGAGTGATAGTAGTTTGTTACCCATATTGATTGGACTTATTCTATTTTTTGCTACGATGGTTCGTTCAGTATTTGGATTTGGGGGCGGCTTAATAGCAATGCCCTTATTGACTCTGGTCATTGGTGTTCAAACAGCTGCGCCGATTGCTGCTGCTTTAAACACATTCAACGCTTTATTTATTTTGCTATTTAGTTGGCGGAAAGTAGACATCAGCAGCGCCTGGCGTCTGGTTCTGGCATCGCTGTGTGGGATCCCTTTAGGGCTTTTATTGCTCACCAAAGTGTATGAAGCCTTAGTTACCGGCATCCTGGCGGTGGTTATCATCATTTTTTCTGTATACAATTTAATCAAACCACAGGTTAAAGCCAGGGTGAGTAAACACACTGCTTATATATTTGGTTTTTTTGCAGGGATTTTAGGGGCAGCTTATAACGCCAATGGACCTCTGGCAGTCATTTTTGGTACACTTCGGAAATGGCCAGCCGATTCATTTCGTGCCACACTGCAGGCATATTTCTTTCCGGTTGGGATCATCATTTTACTGGGTCAAGGAGCAACCGGATTAATCACTAAAGAAGTGGTTCAATATTTCTGGATATTGATTCCCATGTTTTTCATCGGTCTATTCGTGGGGGACAGGATCAATCGCTCGATGTCATTATCTGCTTTTGAAAAAGGGGTTCATCTCTTTTTGATAGCAACAGCAGTTTTCATGCTGATAAAGATTTTTTAAAAAGAAATTATTCAATCAATCGAGATGATGATTTCTTTTTATTTCCAACAGATTCAGTGAACTGAAGCATAACCAATCACTTCTCGTTTTACATGTTGGGAGTTGAGTTTTACTTCCGCAAGGTGGCTGACATTCCTTCTGGACAGGAAATCATTAAAGGACGCGGTTCCCCGGTTGGGAGAATCACCTCAAAATTTGTGTATGGTGGTTTATATCCTTTATGACCATATTGGATATCCAGAAGAATTTTCTCATGTGTTGAGTTCAGTGTCTGGTAAATCTCAGTGTATTCACCATCTTTATATTTCATGCTTATGCCGTCATCTTCCACTAACAATGTAGTTCGTTCACTTTCCCCTGAATCTGGATAAAGATATAAAAGACGAACATC
>JACZIY010000068.1 GCA_014860845.1 Anaerolineaceae bacterium | reverse complement strand
ACCTTGGTCAAACCACATACCTCCCCCACGGTGGCGAAAATAGAGTGCTGTATTCCCACTTACCAACAAATTCTTAAACACTGGTGCACCACCAATAATATGCACACCACCACCTTGTTTATAGATTTCTTCATCCGGATTATCTGCAAAGCCGCCCGTGATGATAAAACCATCCAGGATGGTAGTATTACTTAAATTTTGCCCGTACACCACGCTGTAAGCATTGTTCCCAACTTCAGTTTCCCAGGTTTCATTTATAAAATTTCCATCTTTATTCATGTCATTCATGTCCAGGTCACCACTCAGGATGCTTGGATAGTTTCTGGGATCCCGTAAAGGAGTGCCTGACAGATAGCTTCCCATGATCTGGACGCCATCTTTGAGGATAAAGCTTTTCGTACGTGGATCAGCAGCCAGTCTGGCTGTGGTTGGCAAATAGAACCCCTGAGCAACCCGAATGGTGTCCCCAACTCTGGCGGCATCAATGGCAGGTTGCAGGTTCTTAAGAGCAGTTGCCCAGGTGGTTCCATCTCCAGACCTAACGATATTTGCATCCACATACCAGACGCTGGCTGCTTGAACGACAGGCAGGCTGTGTCCCCTGGTGAATAATGTGCCAGCCAGGAAAATAACGATCAATAAAAATCGAACAAATAATGATACAACTTTCTTAAACATTTAGTCCTCCGTCCCTATCTGGTTATTTATGATAATTGGTTTTTGATTACAACCAATTTGACTCCTCAGAAAGTCAAATAATTCTTCAATATCGTTGAAATTTATTAATTCATGGGAACCTGGTTTTTCCAATGAGGCCCTTAATTGTCTTGGATCGCGATTCTCCAGTTCCCAAATGCGTAACAGGTAAGATATATAAAATGAATGCATGCGGAAAAAATCCTTTTCTACGATAGAGCATACAAAAAGATCGTCAAAAGATCGTCAAGAAAATTGACATTTCCATATAATTAATGAATATGCAGCATTCACCACCATTGCAGATTCAATGTTTTGGGGGTTTTCACGTACAGCTGGGTGAAGAACCCATTAAGGCATTTAATACCGATAAAGTTCGCGCTCTATTTATTTATCTTGTTGCTGAATCCGGGCAAAAATTTCAACGGTCTCATCTGGCGGGTTTGTTGTGGAGTGACGTTCCAGAAGACCAGGCTATGCACAATCTGCGGCAGGCAATCTCTTTATTAAGGAAGGCGATTCGGGAGGAAGATCAAGCCTTCATCTATGCGGATCGCGAAACGGTTGGTTTTCAACCACAGGCGGAACTGCAGGTGGATCTTCTGGAGTTTTCAAAATGGATGCAGGATGCCTACCGTCATTACAAAAATTCGCATGGCCTGGGAACTGTAAACATTTATGCATTAAAAAAAGCAATCCAATTGTATAAAAATCCATTTCTGGATCGCTATCAGTTAAATGTCAGTCCTCTTTTTGACGAGTGGTTATTGATCACCCGTGAAAAATTTGACACGCTTGCTGTAGAAGGTTTGGCTTATCTTGCCAATTACTACACGCGCCGGGATGAAAAAACCAACGCCATCCATCTGTTGCGAAAAATCATTCATATTATGCCCTGGGATGAGAGCGCTCATTATCAACTAATTCAACTATTAGCCCAGGACCAGCAATGGAGCGCAGCCCAAAAACAATATGCATCCCTGGTGCAATATTTGAAAAATGACTTGAATGTGGATCCGGATCCCAAAACGGTGGCATTATTTGAACAGGTACGAGCGCAATCACTGTCCAAATCGCAGTCTGAACCACATGAGAAACCACTTCATAATCTGCCTTTGATAACCAATCGCTTTGTGGGACGTGAAAAAGAAATATCAACGATCAGTGAATGGGTTGCCAACCCTACGCAGCGGCTGATCAATATCCTGGGCATGGGTGGTGTTGGAAAAACCCGCCTGGCCTTGGAAATTACCCACGAACAGGTGGGGATCTTCCAGCAGGGTGTATTTGTGGTCTGGTTGCGCAATATTGACTCCCTGGATGGGTTCATATCCGAAATTGGCAAAGTCCTTGCTATACATTTCTCGGATCAAAACACCAAAAATCAACAAATTCTGGATTACTGTCGCCATAAACATTTCCTACTATTGTTGGATAACCTTGATGAGCTTTCCGCCCTTCAGGAAGTGCAATTATTTATCGAGGCATTGATAAAAGAATGTGTTCAAGTACAAGTGTTAATCACCTCACGTTACAAAGTCAATATTGCGGATGAGATCGTTTTTCATCTGGATGGATTAGAATTTGAGGATTTTCAGCAAGCCACCGGACCTTCAGATGCTGTTCAGTTGTTTACACAGAGGGTTCAAACCACCCAGAGAAAATTCGAATTGTCTGCCTCCAATCAGCGTACCATTCTCAAATTATGTAGTCTGGTGGAAGGTCATCCGCTGGCAATTGAACTGGTTGCTGGATCGGTGGTTGGAAATATCGAAAAAAAGATCGAAGAGACCATCGAGCAGGGAATGGGGGCATTTATCTCCGCTCTGACCAGCCACCAGAACCATCATCAAACATTGTCAGCGGTATTTGAAATGTCATGGGTTCGACTCTCACCGCAAGAGCAATCAACCTTAGCTCGCATTGCTATTCTTAAAGGTGGATTTGAAGAGATCACAGTCCGAGAGATCTTTGGAATCAATTCGCATAGATTAACTTCTTTAATGGATAAATCTTTGCTGCGGTTGAGTTTCGAAGGCAGATATGATTTGCATGAGATTGTGCGGCAATTTTCAGAACAAAAATTAAAGGAGTCTGGTGAGTGGGAGAATGCCGTTGAGTCCCTCAGTCATTATTATCTAGCGTTCTTAAAGGTTCAGGCTCAAAATTTTGAAGCTGTTGAACAATCAGCCTGTCTGGACTGTATTGAAGATGAACTGGAAAACATTAGAGTCGCCTGGCAGTGGATCCTGCAAACAGAACGCTACTCCTTATTGATCGAATTGATTGATGTACTCTACCAGTATTTCATCGTCCGTAGTCGTTTTACCCA
>JACZIY010000573.1 GCA_014860845.1 Anaerolineaceae bacterium | reverse complement strand
GGTTGGAGATCCTGCAGAGAGACACATATTGAGAATAATTGCGACCATATCAGGTTGGATTTTTACAGAAAATGACATAGAAAAATCGGTTCAGTTAGCCATGAATGCAGATTTAAATGAACAATTTCATGCAAACGAAGGAAATATTGAAATTGAAATTATTCAAGATTCCGTAATTTTCGACAAAAATGAACTCCAATGGGAAGTTAAGGCAACACGAGAAATTTCGTCATATATTAATGAAATCTACATCACTCAAAATATCCTTGGTTTGCAGATTGAGACCGCAAAATCATTCCTCAAAAATGAAATTAAATTGAATAATGATCCGGTAATTGTAATTTCGCCATCATTTTGGAAGAATTTGCCATTTCTTCCGTTTAGAATTAATATGGTGATTGATGGAAAATGAACTAAGAAAAATCATGGCAATTGATCCTGGTGCGGAAAGAATTGGGGTTGCAATCAGTGATTTTACAGCAACGATAGCGAATCCGCTTGCTGTTATCAAACATGTACAAAGGAATAAGGATGCAGAAGGGATTGTTACAATAGCTCAGGAAAATTCTGTAAAATTAATCGTAATTGGCCAAGCCCTCTATTCGAATGGCGAACCAAATCCTTCCGGAAGAAAATCCGCTCGACTTGCCGATGCAATCAAACAAATTACGGATATACCTGTCATTTTATGGGATGAACATGAAAGTACACAATTGGCCAGAAAAGCCCGTAAGGAGATGGGTGTTAAGAAGAAGAAACAAATTACACATTTGGATGATCTTGCAGCCACCATCATTTTACAATCCTACCTTGATTCACTTCCAAAGAATTCTGATTATTTCAATCATCCACTGGAGTCCTGATGGCTAAACAAAAAAAGAATCGACTTCAAAGCTGCTTATTAATCCTATTTATTCTCAGTATTATTGGTTTATCTGCTGGATTTGCCTGGTTGTATTTTGTCGTTTCTACAGATGTGAAATTGACCTATGGAGAACCGGTTCCATCCTTGGGGTTCTATAAAAGCTTCGTATATACAACCAAACTGTATTTTTCTGAAGAGAAATTGTTGGATGACCAAAACAATTTAAGCCAAGAATATTTTTTTGAAATTCTTCCAGGAGAAACGGTTGGCCAGATTGCTTATCGATTAAAGATGAATGAGCTTATTCAGGATACGGAAATCTTCAATGATTTTTTGATTTACAAGGGTTATGATCGTAAAGTGCAATCAGGATATTTCCGCATTGAACCTGAGATGAATGGCATTGAAATTGCCGAAAAAATAACGAATCCCATTCCGGATAAGGTTCGTTTTATAATCCTGCCGGGGTGGCGAATGGAAGAAATTAGTACTGTTCTACCAAACTCAGGCCTGGAAATTAATCCAGATGAGTTTTTCCAGATGGTTAGAAATCCTTCATCTGAATTGTTACCAGCTGATTTGGAGGAAGTATCTTCATTGGAGGGTTTTTTATTTCCAGGTGAATACCTTGTGGATAGAAAAATAACAACCATTGATTTCATACAATTATTTTTGAACGCATTTTTAGAAAATTTAAACGATGAATACCTTATTGCTTTTGAGAATAAAGGATTAACGCTAAATCAGGCGATTATCATTGCTTCAATGGTCGAAAGAGAGGCTGTCATTACCGATGAGATGCCTATGATTGCATCTGTATTTCTGAATAGATATTTAATCGGTATGAAATTTGATAGTGATCCTACTGTTCAATACGCTGTGGGGTATAACATTAATCAAGCAACCTGGTGGACTAATCCATTATCTTTAAACGACCTTCAATTCGATTCACCGTTCAATACTTATTTGTATAACGGTTTACCACCTCATGCGATATGTAATCCGAGTTTGAATGCTATCAAAGCTGTTGCAAATGCCTCTGAATCGCCTTATTATTATTTTCGAGCCAAATGTGATGGCTCTGGTTATCATAATTTTGCAGAAACGTATGAAGAACATTTAGGAAATGGTTGTCCTTGAGGAGAGAAAATGGAAATTTTAGGTCTTGATATTGGCGGTTCAGGAATTAAAGGGGCCATGGTTGATACTGTGTCAGGTAAATTATTGACAGATCGGTATCGGATTGATACACCAGAAGGAGCAGAACCATCAGATGTGGCAAAAACAGTTCACCAGATCTGCCAGTATTTTCATTACTCAGGATCAGTTGGTGTTGGATTCCCAGCCATCGTTCAACATGGAATCGTTCTGTCTGCTGCAAATATTTCAAAAAACTGGATCGGTCAAAATTTAAATGTTTTGCTTTCTCAGGAAACGGGAAATCAGATTTTTAGTTTGAATGATGCAGATGCTGCCGGAATCGCTGAAATGAAATTTGGAGTAGGACAGGAATATCTCAAAGGAGTCGTGATTCTCTTAACAATTGGTACAGGTATTGGTTCAGCAATATTCTCCGATGGTGTGCTTGTACCCAATACTGAATTTGGACACATGAAAATTAGAGGGAAAGATGCAGAAGAGCGAGCATCAGATGCTGTTCGGCAGGAAAATGATTTATCCTGGAAAAAATGGGGCGAACGTTTTAATGAAATGCTGGTTACTATAGAAGGCTTATTTTCGCCTGACCTGTTTGTCATTGGGGGTGGAATCAGCAAGAAATTTGAAAAATATGCTAAGTATTTTACCGTCCAGACAAAAATAATGCCAGCATTACTATTAAATCAAGCTGGCATTGTGGGGGCTGCTATTTTTGCTAAAGAACAATCCGAGCAATCAGGATAAGATTCCTCCTTCAGTGAATTTTCTTAGATCACTAAAGACATTCAGGATATCTGACTCCTGAAGTGGTTGCAGCGTGTTCTTATTAATCAACAATCCATTTGTGACTTTTTCTAAGGCTAGTTCTCGGATGGTCATATTTCTTGTAATTGATTCTTTGACCAATCCCGCTCCAACCTGATAACCAATTAATGGGTTGAGGGCGGTTACCAAAATTGAATTCTTCTCTAACCAACCCTCGGCTTTTTCTACATTTGCTGTAATACCTATTACACATTTATTGGTAAATGCATCTATGCTACCGATCATTACATGCATCATCTCGAATAAATTATGAGCGATAATTGGCATCATCACATTCAATTCGAGTTGACCTGCTTGTGCTGCCAGACTGACTGTGGTGTCATTTCCAAGAATATGATACATAGCCATATTGAGCATCTCAGCCAGAACAGGATTTACCTTGCCCGGCATAATACTCGAACCTGGTTGCACAGGTGGCAGTCTGATTTCGTCCAAGCCAGTTGCTGGGCCGGAAGATAATAAACGGAAATCATTGGCAATTCTTGTTAAGGTCACAGCCAAAATTCGGAGCGATGACGAAAAATCAACCATATCCGCCATGGATTGCATTGATTCAAACAAGTCATCGGATGTGAATAATTCTAATCCAGTTAATCTTTTAAGTTCCTGAACCATGCGGGGATGATACTCTTTATGCGCATTTAATCCTGAACCTGTCGCTGTTCCACCTATTCCAAGCCTACGAAGTCCTTCAGAAGACCTTCGAATTCTTTCTGCGTCCCGTTCTACCGCGCGGGCATATGCACTGAATTCCTGACCAAGTCGCACGGGAACTGCATCCTGTAAATGAGTTCTTCCGGATTTAACAATATGATCAAATTCACTTGCTTTAATTCTTAATGCTTCAACTAATTGATTAATTGTTAATAGCAACTCATCCAATCTCCATAGACAACCTAACCTTATTGCTGTCGGAATCGTATCATTGGTCGATTGTCCCATGTTAACATGATCATTTGGATTTACTCGATACTCTCCTAATTCACCTCCCAGGAGTTCGGTTGCCCTATTTGCCATAACTTCATTTGCATTCATATTATGGCTGGTACCAGCACCAGCCTGGAAAGGATCGACCACAAATTGCTCATTCCAGGAGCCCTTCATCACTTCATTTCCTGCCTGGATTATTGCATCGGCGTAATCTTCATTTAATAATCTAAGGTCTTTATGGACTTTTGCAGCTGAGGTTTTAATGGCAGCCATTGACCAGATGAAAGCTGGATATGGTTTCATGCCTGATATGGGAAAGTTCAACACTGCTCTCTGGGTTTGTACACCAAAATAGGCAGTGTTCGGTACTTCTAATGGCCCTAAAGAGTCTTTTTCTATTCGATAATCTTGCATGGAAATTTCCCTTTCTAATTAAATTAAAAAAAAAGAGGAAGTCATTTGACTTCCTCTATCATAACCAAAATTTTAAAATTATCCAGCGGTGCTATAACCTGGACCATCACTAAAGTATTTGGCATTTACTTCAGTATCAGGAGTTAAATCGACTTCCTCTCCAGCTTCCAAGGTTTTGGTACCTTCCAGGTGAACCTCTTCACCGTCGTGGTTGGTTCCATCATAAACTTCTGTAAATCCAGGAGTACCAACAGGCATGGAAAGTTTTTCTCCACCTTTTGCTACATATGGTGCCGGCACTTCATCTTCTGGGAAGATTGCTTCCCATGGGCACTCAGGAACACATGCGCCACAATCAATGCAAGTATCCGGATCAATGTAATACAATGGATATTGATCTTCTGGTTTGCCAGGGACGATACATTCGACTGGACAAACTGTTGCACAGCCACCATCACGCAGGCATAAACTTGTTATTACATGAGTCATTTTTTCCTCCTAAATATGCACTAAATTTTGAAAAATTATTGGAATAAGAATGTAAACCTCATTTTGACAATGATGATAAAATTTGGCATCAACTTCAAATTGATTTTATCAAGCATACACTTTTTGTCAAGCGAAGAAACCTATTAAATTATGAATAAAGAAAAACTTTACCCCATTTTCGGATTACTTTTAGGAATTTTTGCGGTATCTACAGCATCGATTTTTATTCGATTTGCTCAAAGTGGGGCACCTTCGATTGTCATTGCAGCTATTCGTTTATTGACTGCAACTTTATTCATTACACCGTTTGCATTTTTTCAGTATAAAAAGAAATTATTTAAAATTTCTAGAAGTGAATTGTATTTTTTGATTTTATCTGGATTATTCCTTTCAATCCATTTTGCTGCCTGGATAACTTCATTGGAGTACACAAGTATTGCCAGTTCAGTGGTTCTCGTCACCACGACACCACTTTGGGTCGCTTTATTTTCCCCCATATTTTTGAAGGAAAAAAATAACACCACTATTTGGATAGGTCTAATTTTAGCTTTACTGGGAAGTAGTCTGGTAGCGCTTAGTAATCAATGTTCTTTTTCTGTTGTGGACCTCATTCAGTGCGAAAGTGTTGCTCTTAGCTTTGACAGGAATACTTTGTCAGGAAACATTTTAGCACTGTTGGGTGCCTGGATGGCCGCCGGTTATATGATGGTGGGAAGAAAAGTGAGATCAACGCTACCCCTCATAAAATATATTTTTTTTGTGTATCTATTTTCGGCAATTTTCTTGTTATTGATTGTGTTAGTAATGGGACAGTCACTTGTGGGATATTCGAATCAAGCTTATTTATGGATGCTTTTATTAGGATTAATTCCCCAGTTATTAGGGCATTCCATTTTTAATTGGGCATTAGGTCATTTACCAGCAGCTTTTGTATCAATTGCTTTAATCGGTGAGCCAATTGGCACGATTCTGCTTGCTTTCTTATTTTTAAAAGAATCACCAAACAATCTTGAATACCTCGGTGGTCTATTTATCCTTCTTGGGATCTTTCTTGTTTCATTTCTTACTTCAAAAAAGACCTGAAATTTTTACAGGACTTAAGTACTTTTTATATCTAGAGGATCTGATTATGTTGAACGACTATAAAGGAAGTTCAATTCATAGATTTTCCCGGCCAATTCAGAATTTATTTGATAAGGGAGAATTCTCCAACTCCAATTTCCACTTGCTCGTCCTGGATAGTTCATTCTCGCTTCTGTACCCAGACCAAGAAAGTCTTGTAAAGGTGCGATCGAAACTATTGCCACCGATGACCATATTATTCTAATCAAATCCAAGGAGATGTTTTCTCCGGATCTGCTTAAGTACTTTCGGCAAAAATCCTGTTCTTTTTCGGGAGCGGAGAGATACCAACCTAATGCAGTGTCATTGTCATGCGTACCTGTGTACGCAACACAATTCACGGGATAGTTATGAGGTAAAAATGAATCATCAGGATCACCGGAGAAAGCGAACTGACAGATTTTCATTCCTGGAAGGTCGAATTGATCTCTTAATGCATACACATCCTTAGAGATTTCACCTAAATCTTCAGCAATAATTGGTAAAACACCCAGTTCTTTTTGCATGACATTAAAGAAATCAGCTCCAGGTCCAGGTAACCATTTTCCCACCTCAGCTGTTTTGTTACCTGCTGGCACTTCCCAGTAATTTACAAAACCACGAAAATGGTCAAGTCTAATAAAATCAAATAGCTTCAAGGTGGCTTTGATTCTTTTTAACCACCAATTGTATCGATTCTTTTTGTGAATATCCCAGCGGTAAAGCGGATTTCCCCATAATTGCCCGGTGGTCGAAAAATAATCCGGTGGAACCCCAGCGACAACTGTTGGTTTTAGGTCTTCATCAAAATAAAATAACTCCGGATTGGACCAAGCATCAGAAGAGTCAAATGAAATAAAGATGGGAATATCACCAATGATTTTGATTCCCTGATCATTTGCATAATTTTTCAACTCAGTCCATTGTGTGTAGAACAAAAATTGTTTAAACATATGAGATTCAATTAACGTTTTATTTTGTTCTTGAAACTTTTCCAGAGTCTCCTTGTTCCTTTTTCTTAACCGATCGTCCCAATTATCCCAACTTAATCCATCATTCACTTCTTTAATCGCCATAAATAATGCAAAATCCAATAACCAATCCTGTTCCTGATTGATAAATTGCTGAAACTTATTGGTTAATTCCTCTGGGTGTTTTCGAGTGAAATTTTTATAAGCGCGATCAAGAAGTTTCAATTTCCACTGAATAACGGGACCAAAATCAACTGATTCTGCAGTAAAATCAGGCCGATCCCTTAAATCTTCTAAGGTGAGTAATTCCTCATCAATTAACAATGTTGAGCTAATTAAATATGGATTTCCAGCAAATGCTGAAAAACATTGATAAGGAGAATCACCATAACCGGTTGGGCCTAGAGGAAGTAATTGCCATAAACCACATCCTGATTGAACAAGAAAATTTACCCAATCATACGCTTCGGGACCAATATCGCCAATACCATCTTGACCTGGTAAGCTACTGGGGTGTAATAATATTCCTGACATTCGATTAGATTTCATATGGTAATCTCCTTGTTTGAACAAATTCACCCGATTTTACCAGATTAGTATTATAGTCGTCAGGAATTACATCAGGTCCAATGATTGCATTTGATTGAACTGTCCATCCGGAAGGTACAATTGAATCTTTGCCGATCACAGTTATTTGGAAATTAGAATTATGTTCACCAATCAAACAATTTTCCCCAACTTTTACCCGTCTATCAAGAATACTGCAGTTTATTAAAGAATTCTTATCTACCAGACAATCCGTGAATAAAATAGATTGATTGATTTCTACATCGTTCATAATATGTACACCTGGTGAAAAAACACAATTTCTCACAATTGCTCCTGGCTCAATCACACATCCATTCGATATCATACTGTTTTCAACAACAGCACCTTTTTTAATGAGAGCAGGGGGGCGTTCTTCTGTTCTGGTATGAATAATCCAATTGGGATCATACACCTGGAATGCGGATTGATCTGATAAGAGATCCATATTCGCTTGCCAATAGGCTTCCAATGTACCAACATCGACCCAATATCCAGAATAAGGATAGGCAAACACTCTGGCATTATTTTTAATCATATTTGGAATAATGTCTTTTCCGAAATCATGATAAGATCCAGATCGAAAATGATCATTCCATAATTCTTGATTAAGAACATCTTGTTTAAATAAATAAATACCCATGTTTATTGTATTTGCCGGCGGGTTTTCTGGTTTTTCAAGAAATTCAATCACTCGGAAACTTTCATCATAATGCATAATTCCATAACGTGAAGCTTCTTCGTAAGGCACTGTGATTGTTGCTATCGTAAGATCAGCATCATTTGAGAGGTGAAAGTCTATCATTTTTCTGTAATCCATCGCATAAATATGGTCTCCAGATAACACCAGAATATGATCAGGATTCCCATTTTTTATAAAGGTGAAATTTTGCTGAACTGCATCCGCTGTGCCGATAAACCAATCAGAGGCCTGAGCTTTGTATGGGGACAGGACACGCACCCCTCCGGAAATATCACGATTCAAATCCCATGGAGCACCTGATCCAATGTGTTCAATTAGTGATTGTGGGCGATATTGGGCAAGAACCATGACATCGTTGATTTGAGAGTTCACACAATTTGATAATGGAAAGTCAATAATTCGGTACTTTCCTGCGAAAAAAACTGCAGGTTTTGCACGTTTTGAGGTTAGAACTTTCAGTCTGGTACCTTCTCCACCCGCCAGAATCACCGCTCTTATTTTCATTTTTCTCCTTCAACCAACGTGGTATAAATTCTCGCATACTCCATGGCTGATTTTTCCCAGGAAAAATCAGTGTGTAATCCATTGGATTGAATCATTTGCCATTTTTGTTTATCTACAAAATCAAATATTGCTCTACCTAATGTCAGAGCCATTACTTCAGTATTAGTTTCAGAGAATAAGTAGCCATTATTTCGTTGTGAATCATCTTCATCAATGATGGTATCTCGTAAACCTCCCGTTGATCTAGCCAGGGGGACACAACCATAACGCATTGCAATCATTTGAGTCAGTCCACAGGGTTCATACCTTGATGGAATTAAAATAATATCTCCACCGGCATACATACGTTTTGATAAATTTAAATCAAACCTTATTACGGATCTTACTTTTGATGGCATCTCTACTTCCAAACTACGACAGGCTGATTCAATAACTGGATCACCTGTTCCAAGTAAAATTGCTTGCCAGTTTGAATCAGCAACCATCCTCAATGCACTGATCGCTAAATCGACACCTTTTTGTTGGTCCATCCTTGTGACCATAATGAAAAGTGGAATTTTTTCGTCTTTTTCCAGACCAAATTCTGTTTGAAGGGCTAATTTATTTTTTAATCGAATATCTAATTGTGCTGAGTCATAATTAAAGTGTAATGTTT
>JACZIY010000572.1 GCA_014860845.1 Anaerolineaceae bacterium | reverse complement strand
AACAGAAGAGCATCAACATTATTTGTGACAAATTTTCAAGTGAGCATCTAATTTTAAAAATTCGTAATAATATTATTACGAATTTTTAAAATTAGATGCTCACTTGAAAATTTGTCACAAATAATGTTGATGCTCTTCTGTTCTATGAAATTTTATTGTTGGTTTTTCTGATCAGACCAGAAGGAACCTAAAATTTTTGTAAAACAAATCCCATCACCTTCTATTTGAAAACTAAAAAAATGAATATGATTAAATTATGAAAATTGGCGTTTTATCGGATACACACAATCATCAATCGAATATTCAAAAAGCGCTGGCAATTTTTGAAAATCACAAACCGGACATCCTCATTTTCTGTGGGGATGCCACAACAGTCGAATCGATTGAGTGGTTTTGTGAATATCCAATCATTTATACATTTGGGAATGGAGATATAGCCACTGGTGAAATAAAAGCATTTATAAAGGCGTATAATCCATCGAATTTTTCTGGATTTGCTTACAACGGCACGTTAAGTGGAAAAAAGGTTGGGGTTACCCATGGTCACCTGATAAATCATTATGATGAAATGATGAATGATGGGCAATTTGATTATATATTTACTGGACATACGCATGTACGCATGGATAAAAGAATTGGCAGGACAAGACTGATCAACCCTGGCGCATTAGGCGGAACAAGGAAACAGAGCCGCAGCGTTGTTATTCTTGATCTGGATACCGATGAGCTTATCTTTGAGATATTGGAATAGATAATTTTTCAGTCTTGTTATTCAACTACCAACGAGCATGATGTTCTTCTGCAAATCCGATCAAATCTTGAATTTCTATGGGTTTGCCGTCATTGGTGATCAATGTGCCGCTATATTTCCCAAACATTTGATGAACTTCAGAATACAATATTTTAATGTCAGTTTTAGCTGGACGGTCGAAAAATGGCGTAAAGGTGAGCTTCAGTCGCTGATCTTCGGATACCATTGACCAGGGCTGCATAAAGTCTTTGGGATTATAGTGAAATTTGAGTTTCCCAATTTTATGAATTTTTCCATTCAGAATAAAAGCATTCTCGGATGCTGCGCTGGTATCACCAAAACCATATCCCATATTCAAACCAATTGTCTGCTGGTCTGATGTAAAACCTGAGGCTGAAGCCCATACCCAGAAGGAATCATAAGCCCAGACACCCCGGCCCCAATCCAGGTTTCCAAGAGCAGCATCGGGGGTGATTTCATATTTTTGCCCTAAATATTCCACCCACCCTTTGGCAGGTAAGCAATTGATCTTGCGGTTGAAATAAAAACGCTGGTTTTCAATCGGTATTACCAGATTCATCGATTCATGTTCAGATGGTAGTGAGAATTCTAATTCTGCGTTTAAATCTTTGTTCTGATGAAAATTTTTCCAGGCGATGGAGAGAATTCGCTGATCATTCGCGGTGGTGAAACGCAGTTTGACATTTTTATTTTGATATTCAGTGACCCCTTCGGTGCTGTTCCGCGCAATCTTTACTCCCGATGCAAACGGTAAAGCTAAAGTTTCTTCATGCATTACTTTATTTTCAAAGTCAATCACGTAAGCGAAGACCATCCCAAGATAACCAATATCAGATACGGTGAAGGAAAAATAATGAGTTTTAGTGGTCAACCCGTAATAATCCCAGCGTTTCATTCGCAGAGGTTGCAGGAACTTCAACTTATAAAAATTGACATAATCCAAATTAGCATCCAACATGGGCTGGGGTGACCAACCTCTTACAGCTAATTCTCCATTCGGTCTGAGTAATAAACCTGGCTGACTGATCAGTTTTTCCATTTTTCCCTCTTTGTTAGATTTTTTCTAATGCCTGTGAAAGATCCTCAATTAAGTCTTCGATATTTTCAATACCGACCGATAAGCGCACTAAACCATCGGTGATGCCAGCTTTGAGACGATCCTCACGCGGCATATTGACATGGCTCATACTGGCAGGGTGCTGGATAAGTGAATCCACATTTCCTAGCGTTGGAACCAATGCGAATAGTTTGACATGATTCATGAAATTGATTCCTGCTTGATATCCACCCTTGAGTTCACATGCCAGCATACCACCATAAGCGATCATCTGACGTTTTGCAATTTCATGACCAGTGTGATCTGGTAAACCCGGATAAAATACCCTTCCGATTTTTGGATGTTCCAGCAGCCAACGGGCTATGGTACTGGCATTTTCGCAATGGCGGGACATCCTCAACTCAAAAGTTTTCAAACCCAGATGAGTCAACCAGGCATCGAAGGGGGAAGGAGAACCACCATACAATTTGAGTTGATTCCAAAGTCGTTCTTTAACCCAATCCAGATGCCTGCTCAGAACGACCCCACCAATGACGGTGCCATGGCCACATAAATATTTTGTAGTGGAATGCAGTACAATATCTGCACCCAGGCTGAAAGGCCGTTGGCAATAAGGGCTGGCAAAGGTGTTATCAACCAATAACCAGGCATTATATTGATGCGCGATTTCAGCAACTGCCTGTAAATCGACCAGGGAGAGGTTAGGATTGGTAGGTGTTTCAGCGTAAGCCAGCCGGGCATCAGGATGAGCCTGAAATGCCTGTTCCCACTCGGAGATATCGCCCGATTTTAACCAGATGATCTGAATTTTATTTTCATTAGCCAGGTGATGCAGCAAGGAGTACGTAGCCCCGTAAAGATTCTGGTGGGCAATCAGTTTATCACCGTTCTTCAGGCAACCCAGGACAGCAGCTGTGACGGCTGCCATTCCGGATGAGAACAGATGCCCATCAATCGGTGTTCCTGTTTCTGAGATGACGTCCGATTGCAGATCAATGGCTTCCAATGCTGCTATCTTGCTGACGACCTGGCGTTGATTGGGATTTTCAATGCGCGTGTAATAATATCCAGGATGTTGATTTTGAAAAATGGATGAACCTGTTTCCACATCCGGAAAACGAAAAGCGGAGGTTTGATAAATGGGGGTAATGTGTGCTCCCAGGTCATTGGATTCCTCAGCGTGATGAGTGACTATAGTTGAAATACCTGGTTTACGGCGAGACATACCGACCTCCGACAATAATGGATGACTTGATTATACTGCCAGTGGCTTTGAAAATACCCACGTGCTGATATGAAATTTTGGTCTATGG
>JACZIY010000571.1 GCA_014860845.1 Anaerolineaceae bacterium | reverse complement strand
TTAATTCACAAAGCAAAATCTGGAACAGCTTCTACAATCCTCTCATCAGCCGTCATCTGAATCTGATGGTATGGTGGGACGACCAGAAAATCCTGATCCCATTCGCCAAATACTTGCTTTTTGATCAATTGGAAATTGCTGGGAATGGATTCCAACTTCCAGCCGTTCTTATTCGCTTCTTCGTTAGCTTTTTTGCGAATGTCATCATTTACGCCAAATTCAGTTTCAAAGAGAACCGCTCGGGTGTAATGCTGTTGCCAGCCATTCAATGTTTCTATCAGGTATTTGGCGTTATCTTCCCCGTATTTACGCACATATTCATCGTAGGTATTGTTCAAATCCGACGGTAATACGCTGCCCAACGCCATGTTTTCACCATAACATCCGGAGCGTTCCAGATAATCCTGCGAGTACCAATCAGTACCGGGATTGTTGTTTTGTTGCTCCTGATAGGCTTCTCGGTTACCCAGATACAAAGTAATACAATCATGAGCGCGAGGAATCACCAGGGGAAGATCGCGACTGACAAGCCCATCAATGGCGCGACCACACAGTCCGTATGTGAGCAGGATAACGTCATATTCATCAATGGGCGTCTGGTCAATGAGTGATTGAAGGTGTTCCCGCAGGCTGGTGGGACGATCGTGCAGCCCGATTTTTTGCAGAGTTAGATTGATGCGATGGGGAGATTGTGCTGCATAGAAATAAACAGCCCTTGCCAGTGCTTCACAGGCAATCACGTTAAAGGAGCTGCTTGAGGTTGCCATTCTTTTCCATGTAAAGAGCTCTGACATAGGTGTCATTAAAGGTAGTTTCGGCGGTTAATTCTATGTAATGTATTTCTTTGCCAATGCGTTCTGCCAAATTACGCTGGGCGTGGTTAACCAACAACATACGAGCACCAGCACCAGCAGCATTACCAATCTGCGTGTAACGCTCCAGGGGCACATCCGGGAACATGCCAATCTCAATGGCACTGCCCAGATCGAGATAGTTACCAAAAGCGCCGGCAATGAGGAGATGATCAATTTGATCTGGCTCAATGCCTGCTTTCTGGCACAGGATTTCAATTCCACTGCGAATAGCACCTTTTGCCAGCTGGACTTCATTTACATCCTTGCGTGTGATTTTAATCAACTGACCGTTCTCATTTTTATTCAAAATCAATAATTTTTGTTCTGAATCCACCAGCGGATGCTCAAGATTGAAAACCCCACGGTGATCGATGATGTGGTTTCGACGCATTTCCGCCATCACGGAGAGGATGCCGGATCCACATATACCACTGGCGGGTTTCTGTCCGATGGTGGAAAGTTCGATCTGACCGTTTTCGATCTTCACCTGATCGATCGCGCCTGGGGCAGCACGCATACCATCCTGAATGTGAGCGCCTTCAAAAGCTGGACCTGAGGCGCAGGAACAGGAATGGATTTTTCCTCTATGGATCAGACTGATTTCAGTATTGGTGCCAATGTCGATCAGGCAGATTGTCTTTTCACTTTCCTGAATACGGGTTGCCAGAACAGCTGCGGTATGATCCGCTCCCACATAGCCAGCGATGTTGGGCGGAAGATAGATTTGTGCTCCTGGTGCGATATGAATCCCATGGTGAATGGCGGGGAAACTCAAACTATGTTGGATGGCAGGCACGTAGGGCGCTTCTCCCAGTGATTTGACAGGCAGTCCACAGAACAGGTGGTGAATGGCTGTATTTCCGACCACAACCATATCCACAATCTGGGCGGGTTCGAGTTTGAACTTACGGGATATCTCCTGGAGATACTGAATGATCCGATCTACCAGCATATCCTGTAGTTTTTTGGCTTTATCTGGGGTGTGCATGGCATGGCTGAGACGGTTGATAATATCCTCTCCCACAGCAATTTGCGGATTCATAAAACCGGTCTGGTCGATCATTTCGCCACTTTCCAGATTGATCAGGAAGGCAGCGATTTTTGTCGAACCAATGTCGAATGCGATGCCATAATAGGTGGCATCCTCTGGCAGCAGGGAGACGAGTTCATGATGCATGCCAAAATCGCGAACAACTAATTTGACCGTCCAGTTAAGCAATCGAATCTGCTCTGGAATTTCTTTGAGAATGGTTAACGAAGCCTGTAAGGGAATATTCACTAAGTTGAGATAAGTATCCTGCAATCGTTCCCAATCACCACGCAGATCCTCCAAAGAGGGAGGTGGAATTTCGATGGTTTTCGTCATGAAAGGTGTATTCAGATCGGTTGGGTGATAATGTCCATCCACTTGCAATTGTTGTCCCTGGGTAAGGGAACCAGCTGGTATAAAAATTCTGATATCGCTTTGTGGGAAAGCCTGACAGGCAAGCCGCAATTTGGCATTGTGCATTAACTTACTCAGTCGAGCCTGTTCATTGGTTGTAGGAGCAGATACTGTACCTTCCATCACTTCGACCTTGCAGGATGTGCAGACCCCAAGGCCATTACACGAGGTGATCAGGTCTATCCCGGCGCGTAAAGCACAATCTGCCAGGGTTTCGCCGGGGTGGGATAGAACACGTTTTCCGACAGGTTCAAAATCAATGGTAAATTGAGAAGAGGTGTGATTTATGTTCTTATTTAAGACAACGTTGTCATCATTTTAACATAGTTTGATGAATATCGATTATAATAATACAGTCTTTTTGTTTTCCTCGATAGGAAAATTCCCTCATAAATAATTATCCGATTTATCATGTTTTATCCCAAAAATTTCTGGAGGTTTTGAATGGAAGCTGGTTTAGAAAAAATTTTTGAAGGTATTCTGGATGGAAATGCAAATTTAGTTGTGGCAGAAGTGCAGAAAGCACTGGATGCTGGTATGGGTCCGGCGGATATCCTCAACAAGGGCATGATTGCAGCCATGGGCGAGGTCGGACGGCTATTTGAAGAAGGGGAATACTTCGTCCCTGAAATGCTGATTGCTGCGCGTGCCATGCAAAAGGGTCTGGAGATATTGAAACCTTATCTAGCAGAAGCAGATGTTCAATCATCCGGGAAAGTTGCCATTGGGACAGTCAAAGGCGATTTGCATGATATTGGTAAAAATTTAGTTGCCATGATGCTGGAAGGGGCAGCTTTTGAAGTGATCGACCTGGGTACCGATGTCTCGCCAGAACGTTTCATTCAGGCGGTGCGTGAAAAAGGCGCGCAGATCATTGCCATGTCAGCTTTGTTGACCACTACCATGCCCAATATGAAAAATACGATTGAAGCTTTGAAAGAAGCTGGCTTACGTGACAAGGTGAAAGTGATGATCGGTGGCGCTCCGGTTACACAAAATTATGCCGATCAGATTGGCGCAGATGGATTTGCTGAAGACGCCAGCCGTGCAGTTGCTAAAGCCAAAAGTTTATTAGCTGCATAAAAAATTATTTATTGAAAAAAACAGTCATCGGGCTGAGTTCGCGATTTGCCCACCACGCATAAGGGATAAAGATAAGACTTTTCCCTTCTATCGTTTTCCCCTTAATGGTCATGACTCCACCCAGGAGATTGGGATTATAAGTCGCGACCAGACTCCCTAAATCCGGTGTGACTGTCTCCAGATCCACTTCAGGATTGTCGAGGCCTTCCAGACAATAGACAATTGGACCACGAGATAAAGCTGCTTTTCCCGAGCAGCTTTTTACTCTGGGGTGTACGCTATGAACCTGGATGGGCATATCCATTTGCAAGGAAATCTCATCACCATCTTTCCAGACTCGATCAATATGGATGTATTGTGCTTTACGTGGATCATATCCCTGGGCAGTTTTTTCTTTAAGATTAATTCTGTGGAAGTTTGCCTGTATAAGTTCTTTATTAAGGAAGAGCCTTACATCCCCAACCCAGGATGGAATACGCAAGTAGAGTTTAAAAGGTTGGGATTGCTTTGTTTGTATGGTTAGCTGGTATTCTCCCTGCCAGGGGAGTTGGCTTTGAGATTGCAACTGTAGCGGTGTTTCCCAAGGAATCGGTATGGATACGCCGATCAGTTGGTGAATCCAAATTTGCCCGGTTTCTTGACTGGCGACATAACCACCCAGCTTTGCCCAGGTACGGGAGAGATTGGACGGGCAGCAGGGAATTTCAAACCAGGGTTGGCGTTGCATACCAAGCTCACTTTGCAGGGGGTTGTTGTAGAGATAACAATTACCCGCTTGTCCCATCCCAACGAGAGAAGCGTTGTACAATTGCCACTCGAACAGATCGGCGTAACGAGCATCTTCAGTGAACAGGGTCATCTCCCAGTTCCAGAACATCGAGCCCAATGCTGCACAGGTTTCGGCATACATAATTTTTGGGTCAAGTTCATAGTCCCGACCAAATCCTTCGCTGAAGGGTAAGGAACCGATACCGCCTGTGACAGCCATACGTAGGGTGACCATGCGATCCCAGCGTTTTTCCATCTGATTTCGATTGTGATCATTGCTGCTGAATCGCAAGGATTTTGCTGCTGCCGCTTGTAGATAGACAAAGCGAACTGCGTGTCCAACCGGGATGGATTGTTTTGCCAGTGGACGATCTTGTTGGAAATACTTGCCGTTCAATCCGCTCAGTATAAAGCGCCATTTGGCAGATTTAATAGGAGGAATCTTATTAGGTGGAGGTAGTATAGTTGGCAGGGTAGCGTTGGGATGATCCAGGTCGTACCGGTCTTGCTTCTGGTGGTAAATACTGGTCCGCTGATTTACCCGGTTATTTTCACCCAGCATATGCAGACTGAATGCCAGTGGTTTACACCCGCCACGCTGGTGAAGAAATTGTTGTGCCAGATTGAGATATGATTCAGTGTGAGTGACTTCATATAATCGCAGCAACGCGATTTCAATTTCTTCATGCCCAGGAGTGAAGAGTGGTCCTTTTCCTTTGAAAGTTTGTACAATCAGATTAGCTGCTTTAATGCCGGTGGAAAGCAAGCTTTCTTCTCCGGACACCTCATAATGCGAGACGGCAGCTTCGATTAAATGTCCATGGCAATAGAGTTCATGTTCAATTTGCAGGTTTTCCCAGCGTGATTCGGGAAAGATGAGCTGGTTATATGTATACAGGTATCCATCTGGTTCCTGGGCAGATTGGATGAGGATGATGAAATTATTGATCATAGTGAGTAATTCTGAATTGAGAATTTGCGCATAGCCACATATAGCAGCTTCCAGCCATTTGTAGGCATCAGAATCTGCAAAAAACCATCCTCTGCGGAATCCAGGCGTCGAATTATCAGCTACCAGGCGGAAATTCTGGATGCAACCTGAATTCACCAATTGTTGCCACTGGTGGATTAAAGCATGGGAGGAATTCAAGGTCAGGCGATCTGACCAAAAAAGATCCTGGATTTTTACCTTTGAAAAAGAAATTTCCTGCATGAAAAACTCCAGTTGTCATAATGCGTATAGACATTATAAATAATTGCTTTTTTTATATTATCTAAATTGAGAGGGGCAAGCGGGTGTTTTTGACGTGCACCTGTACGGTAAAACACCCTGACCGATAAATTATAGAAACGATACCTATTTTTATTATAGATGAAATTAATCCATGGAAAGCAGAAAATTCGAATTTTGGTATTGAATAAAAGAGTAATATGGGTTACACTATGTATAGTAAACGTTATAAAATGTATAGAGGAAGTTATAACACCTTTCAAAGGAACAGATAATGAGTAATAAAATTGAAGTTTTCGACCTGAAGAGAATCCGATTTTTAAAATGGCAAATCATAGGAGTAATGTTATTTCTAATCATATCAATTTCAGAAATGATTTTGAAGTTTTCTGGTATACCTATCCGAGATATCCGATGGATTTCTTTGCCATTATTGATTATTTCAGTTTTATTGCAGGCAATTTTTGTGATGAAATTGGCTTTTTTGCAAAAAAAGATTGATAAGGATATGGAATTAAAACAAGCCTTGGATAACGAGTTGGTAAATCTAAATCGTATGAAAGCATGGCGTACAGGTTTTATCATACTTGCGTTGTTCACTGGTGTATTTGGTGTACTTTCCATCTTTTTTCCTGTTGATCCTGTTTATGCTGCACTGACATCCATAGTCGCCGGCGCGGGTGGATACAATCTTGGATTCTTTGTCCTGGAAAGTAGCGCTTCAAAGTGAAAAAAAACTTTAAGAATACCCTTAAAGTACAAAGAGCAATTAATGATTGGACTCAGGAAGAACTGGCAGTTAAGGTAGGGGTGACCCGAAAGACGATCAATACCATTGAAAATGGTATTTTCATCCCTTCGACTTATTTAGCGCTCAAAATAGCCAGGGTGTTTGGAAAACGGGTTGAAGATTTATTCCAAATTGATGATGAAGATTGAGGATCAGAAAACGAATTGGGTTCTTTAAGCGAATAAAAATTCAGCTAACTCAAGTGAACTTAACCCGCCCAGATAATCTTTCAATTCGATCATCTCCAATGCTTCCTGAAGATGC
>JACZIY010000570.1 GCA_014860845.1 Anaerolineaceae bacterium | reverse complement strand
TGTAGTGGTGATCCTGCTGCCGATGTCGCCAGAACTCAAATACTTTTAACTATCGGAAAACCACCAGATGCCAGTTGGTGGATGCGAATGCTCGCGGATATATTGGGCAAAATAGCTAACCACTACTACCAACAACGATATCTCAAACTCAACTCCTCAGTATCAAAGGAAAAGATAAAAACCTGGTTGGCACCTGTTGCAGCGGTTCGATTACTCGAAAATATTGAATTGGAAGCACCAAGATTGATGAAAATTATTTTAGCTCATGGCTGATGGCTGATGGCTGATAGAAAATTTTACATTTATTATCGAAAGAAATAAATTTACCCCTTGTTTTTGAACTTATGAACTAGAACTAAACAGCTACGCAGCTTATCAGCTCAACAGCTCTATATCTTCTTTTCTTTTAAATATCGATTCTTTGCCCCGCAGGAAGAAGTGCCAATAGAGGAATATAGAAACCGCATAAAGGATCATCGTTCCCACGAAAGCGGGGCGAAACCCAAAATTCACCTGAATCCAGCCACTGATAGATGGACTGAAAGCCCAACCAAAACTATGTGCCATGCTAACAAGACTGGCGATTGTCGCTCGCGCTTGTGGATCAACCTGTTCCATCACAAAAGTTTGATAAACTGGACCGCTCATATTCATCAGTGCTAATCGGACAAAGTATGCGCCTGCACTTAATGCAAACCAGGGAGAAAAACCAAGAATGAAAAGAAACGGTATGGATAGACCCTGAGTCATCACAACAACTTCAATCTTTCCAAACTTATCAGCCATCACAGGTGCAATGATTAAACCAACACCCATGGCCAGTGAACCCCAGGCGAAAATGGTTCCAATCACCGGGTCTGGTTGATTATGCACATTACGGAAAAATATATTCATAAAGGGCATAATTAATCCAGCGCCAATCGAGGTTATCAACATGGGAATGACCAGACGAGCGATCTGTCTAAAATGATCTTTCAAGTAAGATAATGGTGCCAAAGATGATCGTTCGCTGAGTTTAATATTTGGATTCCGTAAGAGGATGAGTGGAATAATGCCAATGATTGAAATAACCGCTGTAACAATTAATGCCAATCCATAGGCTGTTGAACTGATGGCATCCACCTGAAAGGACGACCCCAACCAACCTGGAAGATAACCACCTATCCAGTTACCCACAAACCCGGCTGCCATCTGCAACCCGGATCCAAAACTGAACAGGTAGGTGCGCTCTGTTTCACTACTATTTTCCATTAAAAACGGTCCCATGGTTACCGAAGAGATGCTCATGCCCAGTCCAAACACAATATTCAGCGCAACTAATATCCAGGCTTTTGGAAAACTAACCATGATGATCACGGAGAAAGCTACCAGAATGGTACTGCTAATCAGTGAAAATTTACGACCCAGACGATCTGCCAGATAACCCATGGGTAAGGCAGCCAACAGGGCGGTTAGATTATGAACCGTAATCATGGTGCCCAGTAAAGCTTCATCATAACCCAGACTGAGCACAAAGAAATTAAAAATTAAGCGACGCACACCCATAGCTGCGCCAAAGATAATCGTAAATACCAGATACATACGTGCATTCCAGCGAAATGCGTGTAATCGGGCTGCATATGTTTGTAAAACAGAGGTTGTTTTACTTCTGATTTGTTTCAAGTTATCCATTTTTTACCAATAATCCAATAATTCTTACTTTTTATCAGGGTTTATGACCATGTTGAGTTGTCTGTAAGTATCATCAATGGCTTCCTGCCTGAGACTGTAACGACGTTCACCATTCGATGTGAGGGTTACCTGTACCAGTCCTGCCAGACGCATGGTGTTTAAATGATGGATAACCGTAGGAGCCCGTAAACGCAGTTGCCGGGCAAGGCTGCTAGGAGTCGTAGAGCCTTGATTGAGATAATACAAGATTCGCAAGCGAGTTGGGTCTGCCAAGGCTTTTAATCCCATCACCAGCGTTTCAGGCACATACTCGCCTGGCACAAGATTTTGATTCTCCTCACGACAGCCATAAACAACCAGCAATTCATCTGGTTGAGGATTATTAAAGAAGACCAGAGGGGTTGTCCAGTATGAGGGTGCCAGGATGATTTTTTTATATGAGTCGATATTTTCCAGTTTGACACCATGGGAAAGATCTTCCAGTAATTCTGGAAATGGTTGAATGGTAGCTTGTTTCTGGGCGATTATTAAACCCTCTTTTAAGGTTGGGAGTATACGTTCTTCCTCTTCCGCAAAGAAAACCTGATAATAATCCTGGAAGACTTTGAGTAATCGTTCCCCAAAGGCGGCTGGGTCCAGAAAGACTTCTGCCATCTTTTGAACATCACGAGGTTTGATCGGCGTGGTGCGGCGCTGAAATAATGTTTTTAGTACTTCCAGATCTTCTGCGGAGATTTTTTGAGTTTCCTGGATGCGATTGATTGTCGAAAGCACCTGCTCCGTGAGGCGAGAGGATCTATAAAGGGAAATCAGACGTTTTTCCGGCGGGATGGTAGCCAAAAAATTAAGGATGTTTTGAGTGTTCTTCTCCTCCAATGGGAGTTGATTGATCCAGCTAAGGGGTACTGGAAAGAAATTAATCGCTTCATCCAGAAATAGTCGTTCTTCAGGTGAAAACCGGGAGCGAACACCGGCTGCCCAGGCAGGTCGTAATCCGAAACGGTCCGGATGGTGAATCACAAAAAGGCTTACGAAAAAATCATATGCGCTACCAAAATCCCAATGTAAAGCTGTCATGTGTCCACCTCAAACAAAACGGTCATACTGGGTTGAGCGGAGCGAATCAAGGGCAAGGAGAGACGACGTTTGCGATGCTACCTGCGATGGATGGTATAAAGATGTAAGTTCGTTTTCGCTCCGCTCAACCGTCCATCTGGACATGCAGTATGACCGGCCGTTCATTAGATTATTATCTAACGATTAGATAATAATCTAATTTAAATCATTTGTCAATAGGGAATTACAAACCAATTACAAACTAAAATTATGACTGTTCAATTGGCGCGTTTCTTGCTATATTAAGTTTTCTTATACGGGAATCATTAATAATGAAAACACACTACAGACTTCTTCTTTCAATTTTGGTACTGATAAGTTTGATTGGGGCACTCTTTACGAATTTTTCGATCGCTTCGAGCCAGGAAGAGCCACCTTATCATACGTATTTGCCTTTAATTCTCAAAAATGGCATTCCGGATCCACCAGCTTATTTCAGCACTACCTGGTATGTCACACTAGGTATGTTGCAGACAACCAGCACTGGGTTACGAAATATTTATTACAAAGGCATCCAAGCTGGTTATCTCACTGCTCCAGCTGGTCGTCAGGATCAATTGGTGATCTTGCATTTCGGACGCCCCAGAAAAGTAGATTCTCAAATTGGTACAAGAGTCTATTTGGATACTTCTGGTGAAGTTACCAGCATCAACGATATCATTATTTACACCAAAGATTTTATTAATGGGTATATGGTCGGAGCCCTGGCGAATAACGATACTGAGTCAAAACTGGAGCTGGGTATTGGCACTTCTAACCTCAATTGGGATTATTTAGCGGAAGGCGTTTGTTTAGGTTATTTTTGCACCACTGAGGATGCTTACAACCATGGCAAAGCCTGGGCGCAAATGGTGATCACTCTAAACGATTGGGTAGTAGCGAGTGGGTATGCAGCCCGTGTCAGTGTAGCCGGGGCTACCGATATTGAATTAGCCTGGAATTCAGCAAAAATATCACACGCCTGGGTGGATGGTTTTGATGATTATGACCAGGGAAAATATATCTATTACAATTTTGGAACCTGCGAAGGTTGTGACATTGGCATCAATTTGAGTGTCCCTCCTGATCCCTATAAAGATTTGACCGGGGATTGGACTCATGCGAAAGTTCATTATTCCGCCTGGGGAGTTCCTCCTGCCTGGCCGATCCCTGAAATTTATCTCAATAACACCTATAACGCCAATCAATGGGCAAATATCAGTAAAGTAGGTGTGATGTTAGGTTATATTCCCATTTACTTCTTTAGCCCTCTTTCTCAATATCAGGCATGTCTGGGTGAAGATGACCCCAGTTGTCCTTATACGGACAACACGCCGCAGGAAGCCTGGATTCAGTTATACAAGGCCATTAACACCCGTCCAGAAACCGCTCAAAAATACATCCCTTATATGACGGATATTGACTGGCCTTGATAGGAGATTCATATGAACAATAAACTTTTTTTCTCATTGACAATTGTAGGCTCCATCCTGATGTTGATGTTGCTTTTTTCCCAAAATCAGGTAGTGGACGCGGAACCTGGCGTTCAGGAAACTAATTCAACCGATGTGAACCAATCTACTCTCACTTATTTAAAATCCCTGCTTGTGGACACAAAATCGAATACAGCCATAGATAGTATTGATGGCAAGATTCAGGCATTAGAATACAAGGAAAACGTCCAGGCAACAGCCATGCTCACTTCGCAAAATTCACTTGAGGAAGTATGCAAATCAATTATGGTGGAAGAAACCAATGCCAGTAAACAATTAAAGTCAGACTTGCCAGATGGTATTCTCGAAGTACAGGATGATTTTCTTGGCGAAGAAGGGTATCTCATCAACACAATGTGGCGCGGTGAATACGGTGGTTATGAAATGGAGATCTATGCTGGTAGTTTGTATCAGGATGAACAAAAAGGTTTGCTGATCATGAACATTCCAGCTTTGAATTTTTTCGAAGTCTTTTATGTCCCCGAACCTGACGGCAGTTTGAGGATCACAGCTGTTGATGGATACCGTTTACAACTTTCTGCAACCAATGGAAGCGCCCATTATTTTGATATTCCAGCACAACAATTCACCAACGATATGTCAAAAAGCCTGTCGATTGTCGATCTTCCTCCAGCGCCTACACCTATAATGGATCCCTGCGCTCAATATAAGACGCCATAAAAATAATTTATTGCGATTTTATTGACTGTTTTCCACAGAACTGACCGTCATCTCTGAAAAACTCACAGTCACCGGGCTATCCCCATCTGCCCGAGCAAAGATTCCCACTGTTCCTTCCGTGAAGACTGGATCTTTCACGCTGAAGATAAAGGCATTGTTCGCAAATAACCTCATCTCGCTGCCGACCGCCCAGACCCCCAGGCTGACATCCAATGGCGCACCGGGTGGCAATCCTGTCGGTGTCCAACCTTGCATGAGTGTGGTTGCGCCATCCCGGACCCGTTCAGCACGTGCATACCCCTGGCAATCAACCAAAAAACGATAATAATTGTATTCAGAAATCGCGCGAACAACGAGACCGTAAACATCATTACTTTTGCATAGACCGATATTCACTTTTGTTTCCAGATAGAAATCCCGCAACATATTTTTCATTTCCAGGCTCAGCAGAGATGCTTTCGGTTGTTGAATGGCGATTGTGAGCGAATCATTAACCAGTGTTATATTACCCGCACTGAATCTGCCCGTTTGCCATTGGGATCCGCTTGAGAGTAAATCATCCACCAGAAGAGATCCGACGCCTGGTCGCATTTCCGGGGTAGGTTCTTTGACCTGTGTCGGTCTCGGTGTGGGCGTGGAGGTTGCAGGAAACCAATCGATGGTTACTGTCACGGTGGGGGTAATGGTGGTTGTTTCAGTGGGAGGAAGTGCTGTCGGCTCAGCAGTCGGCGCGATGCAGGCGGAAAGAAACCCCATCATCAATACAATGACCGCAATTAAATGCCTACGTCTCACGCCGGGACTTCCACCACCTGTGAGCGTTCAGGACCGACTGAAGCCAGCATGACGCGCACACCACTGGTTTGCTCAACAAATCGTATGTAAGCCCTGGCATTCTCAGGTAAATCATCCCAGTTTCGCACCTGGGTTAAATCCTCTTTCCAACCGGGTAATATCTCATAGACTGGCTTGTATTGATCCAGGTGGCTGATACCCAGTGGTGGGACAGCAAATGTTTCTTCATTTATATCCTTGTATACCGTGCAAACTTTAATCTCCGCTAACCCGCTGAGCACATCCATTTTGGTCAATACCAGATCCGTGAGTCCATTAATGCGACGAGCATACCGCAATAGAACGCCATCCAGCCAACCAACCCGGCGCGGCCGGCCGGTGGTGGTACCAAACTCATCCCAGGGTTTTGCGCCAGTTCCACGTAAACGTTCCGCCATATCCCCATCAACTTCTGTAGGGAATGGTCCAGAACCTACACGTGATTGGAAGGCTTTGGTCGCACCGATGACATTTTCCACCGGACAAATGCCAATCCCCAATCCGTTGAAAACACCTGTGGCGGTGACATTCGAACTGGTCACAAATGGGTAGCTCCCATGATCAATATCCAGCAACATGCCCTGTGCACCTTCAGCCAAAATCAGCTTGCCTTCGTGCATAGCAATATCCAGCAATGCGCCGGTATCAACAATGTATTCCTGTAATTGTCGTGCATATTCAACGTATTCACTGACAATCGAATCTTCCGGTAAGTGGACCATCTGGTAGTAAAAAGAAAGATCGTAATTGATCTTTTGTAAATGCAAACGCATTTTTTCTTCAAACAGGGGCACGTCCAGCATATCTACCAATCGCAACCCTTTCCGGCTGACCTTATCGGTATAAGCTGGTCCAATCCCGCGTCCCGTCGTACCAATCTGTCCTCTTCCGAGGGAAGCTTCCCGTGCACGATCCAGAGCGATATGCCCGGGCGTGATCAGATGAGCAGCAAAACTGATTTTCAAGCGATCGGGAGAGACCTCTATACCAGATTCCCGCAGCATTTCCATTTCAGAAATTAAAGATTTGGGATTAATCACCAATCCATTTCCCAGGATGCTCAGCGTATGCGGATGAATAATACCAGAGGGAATTAAATGTAATTTAAAAGTATGATCACCTACCGTCACTGTGTGACCGGCATTATCACCACCATTGTAGCGAGCAACAATGTCCGACTGCGCTGAAAGCAGATCGACGATGCGGCCTTTGCCTTCATCCCCCCATTGGGTTCCGACTAATATTTTGAGCGGCATGGTTGTTTCCTTATATAAATCCAGAATTTGTAAGCCAATTATACCGTAGTGCTATTA